>JANOKO010000038.1:0-3597 GCA_031419335.1 Planctomycetota bacterium | reverse complement strand
AGTTGATAATTCCCGCTTGGAATCCGGTCGAGGAAGCCCAGAACGGGAGATGCAGCAGTATGAGCGATTTGGTTCTGGGCGAGTCGCGGGGTTGTCAGAAGATTTTGCAACACCGATGGTCCAGCATACACCGGTCGGTTTTGGGCTCGTGAAGCTGCGATCTCCGCTTGTACTCGCTGGTCTCCCGACCACAGGATGGCAAACACCAACACCGAGACGATCAACCCCAGGAGTCTCAACATCGGACGTGCGGTGTCGGAAGTTGATTTCAAGGCGGTCCCCATTCGATCATTGATGTCTTGTCTGGGGGTTGAGATGGCAACCCATGAGGACTATCGTCGATGCGCGACTTGTCCTTTGAGGCAATCTGTGCGGCCTGGTTTCTCACTCAGATTCCTGGGTGTCTGTAACGGTAGTAGCGATTGGGCCCTAGAGATTTGTACCGGACGCCAACTGGATTGGCCCTTGTACTCACCGGATGTCCCGCGACAATAAGGCCTGAGCCTCACCCGGAACCGCTGCTTGAGTCCCCATGGCGATCTTTGAAGAGAACATCCTGTTACCGGTCTCGCGATTGGCGCTGTTTGATTTTCTGTCGAGACCCGCGAACGTTGCTCAGATCAGCGACGCCAGCCTGGGGATGAAGTTTGCCGAAGCTCCGGAAGTCGTGGCCACTGGCTCACGGATCATCATCCATATGATGGCGATGGGGCAGTTACAGAAAGCCACTCACGAAATCTCGGTCTTCGACCGCCCGATACGGATTGTTGAAGTCCAAGTGGATGGTCCCATGAAGAGTTGGCGACACGAACACCTGTTCGAAGACGCGGATGGGCAGACCCGGATGATCGATCGGATCGAGTACACCAAGCCGGGCGGAATCATCGGGCTGCTGCTCACGGAAACTCGAGTGACGGAAATGTTGGAGGAGAACTTCTTCCAGCGTGAGCAGAATTTGCGACGATTGATCGCGCAAGGGAAGCTGACATGAGTACCCCGCCCCGCCTTCCGCGACATCCGTCTCGCCCGAATACCGGTGGGGATGGATATGTCTGGCTGGGTGTCTTGTGGCTGGTGGTGCTGGCGGGTGGATTCTTCGCGCTGATTATGACGATGATGTCAGTGATCAATTTCCAGGTACTGATGGGGATCCTGGGGGTTATTGCCCTGAATCTGTTCGGACATTATTTACTGGGAAGATGGGTCGCGAGAAGAATCGCTGCAACCACACGACCAGCAGAGGATGACGAATAGAACTGCTCTGTCGGGGCCTGTCTCCGACAATGGCCCAGACGCTCCGCACTTGCCATGAGGCCCGCATGTCGACAGCTTCCATTCCCGAACCGGAACACACGCAGCCCTGCCGACCGTGGAGACGATCCGGAACCTGGATGGTCCTGATCATGTTCGCGTTTGCCTTCGCGATGATCGGGATGATGTATTTGTATTGGGAGCTACACACCCGTCCGTTTCGCCCTCTGCAGATTGCCATTAATGCCCGATATCCGAACTCGATGCCGCGGGTGATTGGAGGCAAACACAAGAGCCATCAGCCGGACAGCAAAACCAGGCTGCGGATGGTGATCGCAGTCGACTTCGATCCTGTTGCTGGACTATCCCAGCCAACGAGCACATCGCAGAGCGACGCGGATCGTGTGACCCTTGACGAGACCATGCTGGTCAGCCCTCGGATCGAGCATGTGTACAGTTCGCTGTTGTATCTGGCACAGCAACACACCGACCTCACGACTTACGAAGAGATCGAGATCTTTCTCGAATACCGGCGTCCCGAACAGTCCTCACGGACGCTGTTTGCGACTCGCACCCAGGTGGAGTGGTTTGAAAAATACCCCACGAACCCACTCTCGATTCTCGTGGAGCCTTGAACGACGGGGAGTTCACCAGCAACAGCACAACGCATCGCCTTCCCATCAGCGGAAGGTCGATGCGTTGTGGCGAGGAGGCTTCGATTGATCGAAACGCTGTGACGGTTATGGCTGCTCGGCTTCCGCTGCGGGCGGGGCTCGCTTCGGAGTGGTTGTCCGGGTGCCGCTGACGGGCTTGATGGGTTGCCCCACCGGGGCTCGCTGTGCGGGAGCAGGCTTGCTGGTGGACTTGGCTGTCGAGGCATTGCCTGCCGGCGTCGACGAGGTCCGGTCCAGGTGATTGTGGATCTCGGCCCGGTCTTTGATTCCCTGGAAGGTGGTGGCGACGGCCATCTGGGTCTTCTCTTCAGTGACCTGGGCATACAGCTCATCCCAGACATCTTTAGGGTCGGTGATGACCTGCTCGGTGCGACCTTCGCACTTCAGAATCCAGTGCTGACCTTCGGTCTCAACGACCTGAGAGATTTCCCCCTCCTGGAGTTGGAACGCCACCTCCTCCAGTTGGGGCATGCCGCCATGCTGCCGGATAGGGGGCATCGCTCCGCCGAGTGAGCGTGTGGTCGGATCCGCTGAGAACTCAGCGGCGATGTCTTCGAATTTCTCGGGATTCTCTTTGCACTTCTTCCAGATCTGATCGGCCTGCCGCACGTTGCCATTGACCAGTATCGCGCGGACCTTGACCCGTGGACCGTAGTCGCGTTCAAAGGCCTGGAGCATATCCTGCTCGCTGACTTTCGCTTCGGCCTGCAAGCCCGCCAGCTTTCGCAATGCCAGCATCGGCCAGATCACATCGCTCTGGTACTGCTGCGGAGTCACCCCCCGTTCGGACGCCATGATCGCATACCACTGATCGATCGGCAGCTTGAACTTCTGCGTGTAATCGGCGATTTCCTTCTCGACTTCCAGCTTGCTGACGGTGATTCCCTGACGGTCGCATTCCTGCTGAATCAACAGCCGATTGATCATGTTGTCGAGGACTTCTTTTCCGTGACGGTCCACGCACTCTTTGGCCACCAGGTCATATCCGATCGTCTGGTTGTTGACGCGGGCCAGTTCGACCGTCTGGGACGAAGTCTCGACCGTGGCCCGCCCTTTGGGAGCCGTTGCCGCTGCGCGAGCGGGCTTTTCAGCCGTCTGTGAGGCGGCTGGTTCGGGACGCAAGACTTGGAACAGCACGCCAGCACCGATCGCCACCGCAGCGGTTCCACCGACAATGGTGCCCCACGAGCGACGCGGACGATTGATTGTGTTCGGGGCCGAGACGGATGCCGTCTCGGAGGCCGAGTGAATCCCTTCACTCATGATGTTTGCACTCCTGCGGGGTCCGGAGAAAGTTCGGTCTGGAGTCCCCATCCCTGGGGAGCGACCGCCCGAGACCGGCAGACTTCGCCGCTCTCAAACGGCGGAGTTATACGGCGATTCGAAAAAACAGGTCAAGCGGTGTTTTGATCAGACCTGTTGTAGGCTGCCAGACGCACGTTGGGCTGCTGCTTGAAACATCAGTGGTACCACCTGTCACCGGGTGCATTTGCCCATTGGCGGTCTCCATCATTCAGTAGACCGCCGGTCAGCGAAGACCGAGTGCATCAAGGGTGCCGCCAGGATTCGCCCGCATCCTCTGCGTGATTTCAGATTCTTCCGGGAGCCAAACTTACCCAAAACATCAAGAGACGTACGCCCTCGCTGACGCGTCGGGCTACGGTATCGGGCC
>JANOKO010000037.1:0-1906 GCA_031419335.1 Planctomycetota bacterium | reverse complement strand
AAGAAACGCCCCAAATCCACCCACTTCAAAACCCGAAAACCCCCTCGCGATCCCCCAGAGGCAAAGGTAAAGTAAGTGCCATTGGGCGTCAGCCCCCGGACTGCGGGCGCGAGTCAAGTCCGGGGGCTGACGCCCACCGGCTCGCTCCATGCGCTATCGACGCTCGGCGAGGAAACCTGTGACATCTACCTCAACGAACATGCCTACTGGAAAAACGTCCCCCGCCCGGTCTGGGAATACACGCTCGGGGGCTACCAAGTCCTCAAGAAATGGCTCAGCTACCGCGAGCAAACCCTGCTGGGCCGTCCGCTGACCGTGGATGAAGTCACGTACATCCGCGATACCATCCGCCGCATCACCGCCCTGCTCGGTCTGGGTCCGCAACTCGACCAGAACTACGCAGACGTGAAGTCCAACGTCTACGTCTGGCCCAGGAAGTGATCCGCCCGGCGGAGTGGCACTTTCGACGGAAGTTCCTCACATCAGATGGCGGATGACGATGGCGAGGTGACCCAGACGCCGCTTGGGGCGTCTGGGTGACGCAGGAACAAGAGGGATCTCCTTCGGTGAGCCCGCTCGCGAAATGCCTCTGAGGGCTGTGCCACCCAGCCCCTCAAAGCATGATCTGTGCCACCGGCCTCACGGTAACTGGCGAAACTCCTCCACCGTCAGTCCGGCGTCCTGCACAATTCCGCCCAACGTAAAAGCCTGGATCGGATTGTGGCGTGGAATCGTCACTTGACGGGTGCCATCGGTCATCACGATGTGCTTGTCCTGGCGAATGCCGTGGTGTGAGTGATGCCCGTCGCGCCCTTCCCGTGGGCCGAGGTGTGCCACTCGCCCCTCAGAGAATCCCATCAAGCGGTCTTTGCGGCAATGCGGGTGAACTGGATGGCGGGACGGGGTTCTCGGCGCACGACTAGCCGGTCTCCGGCGGCGTCGCGCTGTTGCGCATCCTTCACCATCGCGTGCAGGTCGTAGTGAAACTCGGCTGCAATTTGTTCGCGGATGTGGCGGATCTCTGTGACAATCGGATCAGGTGACATCGTTGATCTCCAGGAGTTCTGGCGGGGTGCAAATCACCGGTGGTTCGCAGCCCACCTCACGGCAGACGGATTCGATTCGCTTTTGCAGCGACGGATTCGCGATGTGTCTGCAATTCCATGTCAGGCAGGATGCAGTTCCCAAGTTCTCGCCCGCGCAGCCAATGCCTCCGCGTAGTTTGGCCAATCGTGCAACGTCGCCGGATCGAAGTCCGCCCCGTTCGGCCACACCAGCGTGTGAATCTCCGGATCGATCATCACTTGGCTGAAGAACGACAACTCTCGCAACGGACCGTACAGTTCGCCTGCCAGCACGGGTTGGAAGTCGATCACCCGCTCGGTGTGATCATCAAACTCCACCGCCAGTGTGTACGGTGCGATGATCCGAAAACGGCGAACACGACAGATCAGATGGTTCATCGACTTTCACTCCAAGGGGGCGATCGGGAGTGGCAAATTCCCGGCCTGCAAACGCTGCCAATCCGCCAGCAACTCTTCCTGATGCAACTCGACCCAGACACAGCTTTCAGAGACTGGATTGCAGAGCAACTAGAACTTACGGAGTGCAGTTTACCCTGGCCATCTCTCTTGATGCTTCGTCACCCAGACGTTCAAAGCAAAGTCTCGGCCACCCCGCCGTTCAGTATGGCAAGCGTCTTCTCGAAACTCATATACCACGCTTCAACACGTTCTGGGGAGGTCATGAACCACTCGACACCGGGGCTGTCGGCCACTTGTGCATCTACAAGTCTCAGAGCCAAATGCAACACTCTTTCTAGAGCGAAACAGTCTGGGGTTCGAATTACTATTCCAATGATTGGTGGGTGGGATAAAGCAGTCTTCGCACCCTGAGATAGAATGCG
>JANOKO010000036.1:0-3491 GCA_031419335.1 Planctomycetota bacterium | reverse complement strand
GTGTCTCGCTCGGGATCGACCGTAAACTTCACCAGTCGCAAGTCCGACTCTTTTTGAAACTCGTCTTGCAACAGCTTCAAGGCAAATCACAATCCGTTCCTCCGGTCGAAGCCGCGTAGCTCAAACTCAGCCAGTTCGAACTCCAACTCCTGTTGAGTCGAATGTCCGTATTGAGTTGAGGCGGGCTCGTCTCAACGGCAGTTGGCAGCCGAGACCACCATTGTCAGTTTCCCTTTCGGGGCAGGCGATTGGAATGCGGGGACTTCCCCGTTAGCCAGCAAAGGCTCTCTCGTCACGGATCGGCCTTGAGAGAGGATGTCTTAGTTGATGCAGGCGGCACTGCTCACGATGTCGTGCAAATCCCCCGTGACCTCTGTGGACCGGGGATGGGCTTGAGGCGTCTGATCTCGGATTCATTGGGACCCGGCCGCAGTGCGCAAGCGGTCGATCGTACCCGGTTCAATGCCTCTCCATCCCAGCCATCCGGCCATCAGGATCGCCCCCAGACCAGCCAGGGCCATGTCTTTCTGGGGATCCCAGAGATCTCCTTGCTGTCCGTTGTAGGACTCCGCATATTCGGGAGCGAATGCCATGCTGATGCTCCATTCCAGAATTTCGTAGATGGCTCCAATGGCGAGAACCCCGGAGACGGAGACGATGGCGACCCAGCCAGTTCCGGTCAGCCCTCGGCGTTGCAAGGTCTCCCAGGTTGGGGGCACAAACAAGAGTCCAGCTGCCAGATGCACGAATCGGTCGTAGTGATTTCGCTGCCAGCCAAACACAATCGAAAGCCTGACCCCGCTGAGTGAACTCACCCATTCTTCGTAGGGGACGAATGAGTAAATCCACCGTGCCCCGATCATATGTAGCCCCAGAAACGTGGTCAGGCATATCACCGAGAAGGGACTCAACCAGCGGTTCGCCACGATCACTGCTAACCCGATCAGACCGACCGCTGTGGGGACATGCTGTAACCGAAGTTCAACGGGATACGGCGCATTCCAAAAAGTCGCTCCTGTGGCGATCGCCGCCGCGACCAAGAGAAGCGACAGCTTCATTCGCGAATCTCGCATGCCAACCTCGCGGAGTGAACAGACTGTTTGGAAAGTCGATCGATCGCCGGTCCCGTGAGACCCTCGCTGTGACGCCACTTCTACACCACAGCAGCGGCGAAATCGACTCTGTTCTTTCCCGCATCGCTCGCGTCCTCTACGATCCGTCCGCCCGGGTGGTAAACCCGCTGTCGGGACGAGTGTCAGTGCCTCTGAATTCCTCAGAGGGGTCGGTTCAGAGTCAGATTTTGTCGGGATGCAGGACTTCATGGCCAGTCAGGAACGAACCGCTCGGATGGAGAAGATCGTCGCTTTGTGCAAGCGGCGGGGGTTCATCTTTCAGAGTTCCGAAATCTACGGCGGCCAGAACGGGTTCTGGGACTACGGCCCGCTGGGTGTGGAACTCAAGCGGAACGTGCGGCAGGCGTGGTGGCAGGACATGGTCGTGGCCAACGACCCGATGCTGCCCGACGCGGCGGCACCGTGCGGGTTCAACATCGTGGGGATCGAGACCTCGATCATCATGCACCCACAGGTGTGGAAGGTTTCGGGGCATTACGACCTGTTTGCGGACAAGATGGTCGACTGCCGCGAAGCCAAGGGACGGTATCGGCTGGACCACATGAAGGGGCGTTGGATCACTGGGGTATTGCCGCAGAAGGCCGCGCCGGAAGGTTCCGCACCAGCTCCAGCAGCGGAAGATTGGTACGTCACCACGATGGCCGATGGTCCGGAGGCCGGTGACGCTCTCGTGAAGCGGGCCTGCAAGCTGTTCGGGGTGAAGAGCAACGAGACGCACAAGCTCGGTTGGAAGTCCGAGATGAGCACGCTGACCTCGGTGCCGACCGACAAATATGACCATGTGATTGGACCCGATGCGACCGGGCCGGGTACGCTGACTGAGCCACGCGATTTCAACCTGATGATGGAGACGAACACCGGAGCTCTTCAGACGGCGGAGAACAAAGCCTTCCTGCGTCCCGAAACGGCCCAGGGGATGTTCGTCAACTTCAAGAACGTCCTCGACTCGTCCCGCGTCCGCATCCCGTTCGGGATCGCCCAGATCGGCAAGAGTTTTCGGAATGAGATCACGCCGAGGAACTTCACGTTCCGCTCGCGCGAGTTCGAGCAGATGGAGATGGAGTTCTTCTGCCAACCCGCTGAGTCGCCCAAGTGGTACGCCTATTGGCGCGATCGCCGGATGAACTGGTACGCCTCTCTCGGAGTGAAGAGCGAGAACCTGCTGCTCCGCGAGCATGAGAAGTCGGAACTCGCCCACTACTCGGTCGGGACAGCGGACATCGAGTACGCATTTCCGTTCCTCGATGAGGGCGAGTACGGCGAACTCGAAGGGGTCGCCCATCGCGGCGATTTCGACCTGCGCTCGCACTCCGAAGGAAAGCTCGACAAGAACCTCAACGTCGAACTCGGCCCCGACGGACAGCCCAAGTACCGCGGCTCCGGCAAGGATCTTTCCTATTTCGACGACCAGACCCGTGAGCGGTTCGTACCGCATGTCATCGAACCCGCAGCCGGTTGCGACCGGACCACGTTGGCCTTCCTGTGCGAAGCGTACTACGAAGACCAAGCTCCTGATGACAAGGGCGAGATGCAGACCCGCGTCGTGCTGAAGCTGCACCCGCGACTGGCCCCGATCAAGGTGGCGATCTTCCCGCTGATCAAGAAGGATGGCCATCCGGAGAAGGCCCTGGAGATCTACAAAGCCTTCAAAGATGCCGGGATCAACGCCCAGTACGACGCCCAAGCCGCTATCGGCAAGCGCTATCGCCGCATGGATGAGATCGGCACCCCGTGGTGTATCACCGTCGATGGCCAGACAATGACGGACGGGACCGTCACTCTCCGCGATCGCGACACACTGGAGCAGGTGCGGGTGCCCGTGAGCGAAGTCGTGGACATGATCGCCAAGCGTCTGCGGGCGTAGGACGGTCCCATTGGCTCTTCCGCAGGGGACGTACGAGTGCCGTGAACGATGACGGAGAACAAAAGTACAAACCGACTCCCTTCACAGAACGCGCGACCAACTTCTTGACGATCCTCCGAAGCATCCAGATATCCTGGTTGGCGTCACCAGTCTATGGAGATGGCGTTGGACTGTCCGACAAACCGACAGCCCCTTAGCCCGCCGCGGACGCCTCATGCGGGAAGCCTGCGAGGAGTGCGCCGCGCTGGGGCCTGGCGAACGGTCCGGTGATTGTGGCTCGCCAAACTCCGGTACTTGCGGGTCGCGGCCCTCTCACGTACAACGAAGTCGAAGTGATGAGATCAGGATGCGGGTGGCTCCCGGACAAACCAAGGAACAGTGCCCATGCGACACACGATCCACTGGACGTTCATCGGACTCACTCTGGTGGCTTTTGGACACTTGAACTCAGGTGATTCACGGGCCGGATCGTCCAACAGCTTGATGGACATTTC
>JANOKO010000035.1:0-1587 GCA_031419335.1 Planctomycetota bacterium | reverse complement strand
ATCAGCGGCGACGGCCAGCATGCCGCCGACAATCGGGTCGGCTCCGATCGACATCCCGCCGATGGCCTGGGCGTCGACGCCCTCCATCAAGGCTAACAAGCCCTCACTCACAAGTCGCAGCCCCTGCGAGTGCAGCGTGATCTGCTTGCCGTCCAGGTAGTACGTGGCCTGCTTACCGGAGGCCAAGGTGAACGACCCGAACTTGAGGGCACGTTCGCGGAAGAGATCGATGAGGGTGGGCATGGGGCAGGAAAGAGAAGAGGAGGAGAGAGAAGAGACGAGAGCCAGCGAACTGAGGACGGGTATCGACTGCTGGTTCTGGCTGATTGCTGAATGCTGATGGCTGAATGCTGATGGCTGACCGCTACTTCGCATTGACCCGCACGCCGAGCTTCTTCAGCTCATCCAGTTGGGCCTTCGCCGGGTCGGGGAGTTTGTCGGCGTCGAGGTACACCCGCCAGTAGGGGGCAAAACGTTGTTCTCCTTCGGTGTCCTTCTGCGCCATCGCGACCAGCGGAGCCAGGTCGCTCAGCGGGTTCCCTTCCAGGAACGTGTACCGCAGTTCACTCAGCTCCCCGAGCGGGGCCAGATCCTGAATCTTGTTCCCTCGCAGCCGCAGCGTCGACAGCCACTTGAGCGACTTGACTGGTGCCAAATCGGCCACTTGGTTGTTGTCGAGCAGCAGCGAGTTCAGCTTCTTGAGTCCCGCGACCGGCTCCAGCGAGCTGATCTGGTTGTCGGACAGATACAACGACCGCATGTTTTCGAGCTTCTCCAGCCCGGTCAGCGCGGCGATCTGGTTCTTCTCTAACTCCAAGTGCTGCAACTTGACCAGCCCAGCCAGCGGAGTGATGTCTTTGATCTTGTTCGAAGAGAGATAGAGCGACTGGATGTTCTTGAGTTCAGCCAGCGGGGCAAGGCTTTCGATTTCGTTGCCGCTGAGCTTCACCTCGACGAGGTTCAGGCACTTCTCCAACCCGGTCAGATCCTTGATCCCCTTGTTGCGGCCATCCAAAATGAAGAGCGACTTCAGGTCCGCTTCGTCGATCACCGGCTTGTCAATCTGCTTGACCTTCAGGATCGCCCTGACCACTGCTTCCAACTGCGGGTCTGTGATCGGCCCCTCGGCCCAGGCTGGCTGTGACCACCAGACCGCCAGAGCCAGCAGCAAGGCGGGAAGTGACCGTCGGTGTGTCATGGGACATGCTCCAATGGGACTCAGCCAGCCGGAAGCGAAGACCGCGCGGTTCCCGTCTCCGGAACGTCGAGTCTAAACAGGTCGCGGGTGGAGGGAAAGGATTGACGGCCCGCCGCCCGTTAAGCTGCGACGCGAAGTCTTCGAAGCGGAGCTTCGAGGATATGCGGTCCCCATTCGCCCGCGAGTGACCTTCTGACCGACCCCAGCAGGGGTCACAGACATTAGCCGGTGGTTGAGCGAAGCGACACCACCGGAAAACTAAGCGCGATCTTGTGACCGGAGCTGCGAATGAGTCAAACCGTGGGGGGCGATCTCTCGTAGACCTCTGGCATCTCTCCGGGATGCAAAGCACAATGTCGGAATCAGTCTCCGGTGTTGTCGCTTCGCTC
>JANOKO010000034.1:0-2153 GCA_031419335.1 Planctomycetota bacterium | reverse complement strand
CGGAAGCCGTTGGCTCGTGGCCGTCTCGGGTGGTCCGGACAGCATGGCACTTCTGCGAGTGGCAAGTGCCATTGCTCGCGTGCAGCAGGTGGAACTGACCTGCGGTCATATCGATCACCAACTCCGTCCCGAATCGGGTGCCGATCGCGAGTGGGTCCAACACCAATGCAAGTCTCTGGGAGTGTGCTGCCTGGTTGAGGCGGTCGAACTTCCCGTGCAGGTTGGCCCACGGACAGCGATCGAAGAGTCCGCTCGGCACGCTCGCTATGCGGCTCTCCTTCGTCTGGCTCAGTCGTGTGGTGCGACTTCTGTCCTGACCGGCCACACAGCCGATGATCAAGCCGAAACCATTCTCCATCATCTCTTTCGCGGGACCGGGTTGCGAGGGTTGTCCGGCATCCCAGAGATTCGGTTTCTCGGTGAAGGGATCGTTCTGTGGCGACCACTTCTGGGGATCCGACGTGAGCAGATCACCGCCTGCCTGCGTGAGTTGGACCAATCGAGCCTGATCGACAGTTCGAACTTCAGTGACGCCTTCACCCGCAATCGCGTGCGCAGCGAATTGCTGCCGTGGCTGGAGCGCGAGCTAAACCCGCGCTCCGTGGAAGCCTTGCAGCGTCTGGCGCAGCAGGCCGCCGAGCAGCAGTCATGGATTGAATCGGAAGCCCAGCGCTGTCTTACCGAGGCTCTCATCGGGCCCACAACCGAGGTCGTCCGGCTCAACCGCCTGGTCCTGGCCAAGGCTCATCCCGTCCTGGCCCGCGAGTGCTTTGTCCGCCTGTGGGTCAACTTCGGCTGGCCGCGCCAAGCCATGACAGCGGAACATTGGCAACGCCTCGTCGAAGTCTGCCGAGACGATGGCCCCCCCGCTGTGCAGATGCCTGGAGGCCGCGACGTGCGCCGGCGCGGGGAGATGCTCGTGATCGCTTCAGAATGACGAAAGTCTGGATTCTCCGGACTCGCCAGTGTGTTACTCCGGCAATGGTTGGCCTTTTGTTTCGGGGGCGAACCAGATCGCAACAAAGCCGACGAGGTAGATAAGGCTCAGCCACGAGCAGGCATTTGGGTACTGCCCGTGGAACTGCTCCTTGATAAGGTAGCTGATGTACAGCGACCCGGCCCCGGCGAGGATTCGCCCAAAGTTGAACGCGAAGCCTTGCCCCACGGCCCGGACTTTCGTCGGGAACAACTCCGGCAGATATAGCGGCAACCACCCGTAGAACGAGGCTGTCGTCCCCCCGGCCAGCAACGCGGAGGCCAGATACAGCAGATTAAATCGGGTGTTCCCCTGAAAGAACAACAGGACCGTACACAGCGATCCCACACACAGAATCGCATACGCCACGCGCCGCCCCAGCTTGTCGCCCACCACCGCTGCCACAATGGTGCCAATGATGGCCCCGACGCCGGTCGCGATCTGGGTGAAGGCCCGCGCGTAGGCCAGGGGAGCAACCAGTTCGGCGTCAGTAATCTTCGGGTTTTCGGCCTTGAGTTCGGCCTTGCGAATGTCATTGGCCCATGAGGGAGCGCGCTGAATCGCTCCCCAAGTCGCTAGCAGCGCGACTCCACTGAGCAGCGCCCCGATATACATCCGCCGCATGATCTCGGGACCGGCGACGGAACTGGTCGAGGTCTCCTCCGACCGGCTCAGGTACTTCCGCACGGGATAGGTGTACCCGACGAAGGCTGCGGCCAGGCCGATCACAATCGCAACCAGTTGCACAGCCAGTGGGTAGTCCAGCGCATACACGACGACCATCCCCAGCGGCCCGAGGCACCCGATCACCACTCCCCATAGATCCTTGGCCGCCCAGTTACTGGTCGCTCCTTTCGTCTGCGCATCTTCCCATTTCTTGGACTCCGGAACGAACAACCGAATGAAGAACGTGAGCAGCGCCGGAAACGCCCCCACCAGCATCAACATTCGCCAGCCAGAGTTCTGCGTTAGCTTGGTGACAAATCCCTCACCCAAACCCACGCTGAGCATCAAGTCTCCCAGGGTCGAGATCATCGGCGTCATTGCCAGACTGACCAATGCGATCAGGATGAACCCGACGTTGGAAGCCGCTCCAATCAATCCGGCCAGCCACGCCCGCGACCGTCCCGGCCACAGCTCCATGACGAGCGAAACCCCCAGCGACCACTCGCCCCCC
>JANOKO010000033.1:0-5430 GCA_031419335.1 Planctomycetota bacterium | reverse complement strand
CCAACCGGCGGAGGTGTTTGTGTTGCGAACCATGAATCGAGAGCCCTTCGAATGCGGTGTCGAGCGGATGAATGTCGTTTGGTGCTGCTGAGATTTAAGAACGAAGCGAAAGCCACCGCCCAGCAAGGCTACGCAGGTTCGGCGAAACCACAAGAGTGATCACGGGACAAAGTTGGCAGAATGTTCGGAATATTTCGACGGGTCGGGGGCCGTCGAACGGAATGAATTCCGGTTCAACGCACTCTTTGGGGGGACTCCCGGTGCTGACGCCGCCCGGCTCGCCTCAAGCTGGCACGTTCACTCGCCGCTAAGCTGTGGTCAAGCTGTCTCACTCCGTTGATCCGCTCGCGTGTTGGAACTCATGAGCCTCCTGAAATTTGGCATCCTGGGATGCGGCCGCATTGTGCATCGGGGTTTGATTCCGGGTTTGAAGGGATCGACGCTGGCGGTGTTGCATGCGCTGGCCAGTGAGCGTCCGGGCGTGGCCAAAGAGTGGGCGCAGACACACGGCGCGGCGAAGGCGTACGACTCCTATCAAGCAATCCTTGACGACCCCGAGATCGATGCCGTCTACATTCCTTGCACCGGGGAGCAGCACCATCGCTGGACGATCGCAGCTGCAAAGGCAGGGAAGCACGTGCTGTGCGAGAAGCCGTTGGCACTCAACACGGACGAGTCACGAGAGATGGTTGACGCCTGCCGCGAGGCGGGAGTGATCCTGCAAGAGGCGTTCATGTGGCGGCATCATCCGCGGGCAAAGATGGCCCGCGAGCTGGTGCGCTCGGGAGCGATTGGGCCGCTGCGACAGATCGTGGCGAGTTTTTCGTTCGACATTGATCGCAGCGACTGGCGGTTGAATCCTGATCGAGGCGGCGGGGCGATGTGGGACGTGGGCTGCTACGGTGTGAACTGTGCCCGGTTCTTTGCGGAATCGGAGCCCACGCGAATTGACTCGAGTGCCCACTGGGGACCGTCCGGTGTTGATCTGTCGATGCGGATCGGGCTGACGTTTCCGGGCGAGATCCTCGCGAATATCGATTGCAGCTTCGAGCTGCCCTATCGATGCCAGGCGGAGATCGTGGGTGAGAAGGGGCGAATCCTGCTGGAGAATGCCTTCGTGCCTCCCGATCAAAGCGTCATCAAGATCAAGCGGAACTGTGACGGGGCCACACCCTGGGAAGAGATCGCGATCCCGACCTCGAACCAGTACGGTGATCAGGTCGATGACTTCTGTCGATCCATCGCAGCTGGCCAGTTGGTGGATCCGGGCGAGGATGGCCTTGCCAATATGAAGGTCCTTGAGCTGGCTCATCAGTTGGCAGCGGGCCAAAGCTGATCGGGTCGAGCAGTCGGAGAAGGAAGTCAGCCTCAAACGAAAAAACATCCCCGGCACACAGAGCCCGGGGGTGTTTATGTTTTTCGATGTCATGCGGATCGTGCGATCCGCGAAGACTATTGCAGCCGCACTCCGGGAGCGTAGGTCACGTTCTGGCCTTGTGGGACCATCGACTCACGATCGCGATACATCGGACCTTGCGGAGTGTTGTACCGACTGTTGTTGGACCCATTATTGACGGGTAACCCGCCATCAAGAGGGACAAGACGGTTCCGCTGGCCACCGTGAGGCTGTGAATAGATGTTCGGGATCGCGGGAGTGAGAGGACGCAGACCGAACGACATGTTCGGCTGGCTTTGAAACGAGCCTCCGTTGTTGCCCCACATGTTGAAACCCTGGCCACGATTCCGGCACTGACCATTCGGGCAATTCCCGGTGGTCGGGTTGCCGTACGTGGAGTTGCCGGGTGGGTAGTTACTGGACGAGGGAGCGGCGCATTGTCCGTTGGTACATCGATTCGAAATTGTACACTGACCATTGGCACACTGTGGAACACCCGGATTGATCGGCGTACTCGAGTACTGGTTGAATCTGGGTTGCGAGTTGTACGAAGTGTTGGAACGGGGAGTGAAGAACTCCTGAACGGGCGAGTAGAATGTGGGCCGGTTCATCGTCGGCCAGGGGCCTTGAGCTTGAGCTGCCCCGGAGAGGCAGGCCAAGGTCGACATGACGAGAACACTGAGACGTTGTGCGTACATGGGGATCTCCAAATCTGATGGGCTCCGCGAGGGCCGATCTCGTTTGCTCACGACCTGCATGTCGGAGCAATCGCGTGCGAGACGGTCGCCGTCATGGAGACGGCTGCGGGATCATGAGAGGTGATGCACGCCGAATGCCAAACCTCAAACAGTGCATGGAATGGCAAGAATTAACGGATAGGGAAACGGTCCGGTTGAATCTGGGAGTCCTAGCGAGACATGAGCGACGAAGTCCGAGTCGAATCCGCGACAATCGGTCATCAGAGTGATTCGCAGTCAATTGCAACAGATGCAGACGGTTGTGCAGTCATTGCAGAACTAGCACCAGCGGGATGCCTGAGTCGCTCACTCCGGCGACATGACTTGGTTGCATTCGCCGAATGGTGTTCCCCCTGATTAAAACCGCTCGTGATGCCTGCCCACAATCTCCACCATCTTCGAGTGCAGGAGCCCGTTTGAGGCCAGGATGCTTGACCTCGTGAGCGTCAACAGCTCCCCGCGACCGTTCGTAACCTGCCCGCCCGCCTCCTGCACAATCAGCATGCCGGCAGCAAAGTCCCAGGCGGAGAGTTGGTACTCAAAGTAGGCTCCGTAGAGTCCACTGGCGACATGACAGAGGTCGAGGGCGGCGGATCCGAAACGGCGTATGCAGTGGATGTTGAGGCCGAAGAGTTCGTCGATGGCCCCGAGTGTTGCATCGATCTTGGCGTCACGCTTCACGGGGAAACCGGTGCCGATCAGCGATTCATCAAGCCGATCGGACCTGCTGACTCGGATAGCACGACCGTTATGAGTGGCTCCGTGTCCCTTCAGTGCTGAGTACATGTCCGCGCGAGCCGGGTTCCAGACGACTCCGCAGACCGGCTGGCCATGTTCAAAGTAGCCGATCGACACTGCGAAATGTGGCACATCGTGCAGAAAATTCGTGGTGCCATCCAGAGGGTCAATCACCCACAGCGACGGGGAGTTTGGGTCGGTGGCGGTGGCGGACTCTTCTCCCAAGATTGCATGGTCGGGAAACGTCGCTTGGATCACACGAATGACCGCTTGCTCCGCGTTGACATCGGCTTCGGAGACCAGGTCCGCGCTCTCACCTCCTTTGCAGCGGATGGAGACTCCCTGCCGGAAGTAGGTCATCAGCATCTCACCGCCTGCTCTGGCCGCGAATCCAGCAACTTCCAACAGGAGGTGTTCAGATTCAGTCATATCCATCTCTGGGTGGTGATCCTCTGACAACCACTCGACCGCGAGAAGTCGACAGACCTCTCGCCGCTGACTCTTCGTGGCTGGCTTGTTCGGCTGAGTTCTTGGAACCCCGTTTCTGATGCACGCGACCTGCCATCAGCATGAAAAACAGCCTGGGGCAGTACTTGCTCCAGGCCGTCTGATTGATTCACCCTGGTGATGTCGGCCTACGCGGCGTCAAACTCCGAAATCCGGTTCTGGGGAGCGAACGGAGAGAGCGAATCTTCCGAAGCATCCAGCCGGAACTGCATGATGTAGGCGTCTTCGCCGGTCTCGTCGTAGTGGCTGCGCAGGACACTGATGGCGCGAAACGCCTGGTTTCGGAAGAACAATTGGCCTTCCAGATTCCGCTCGCGGCACTCCAACATGATCTCGTTACGACGCTGCTGCGAGAGTTTGTCGACCAAGCGCAGCACCATTTGAGATCCGATGCCGCAACGACGGACCTCGGGGGCCACCGCAAAGTTCAGGATCTGCAGCCGCGACTTGTGCAGCTCATAGATCATAAAGCCCACGATTTTGTGATCGTACTCGGCCACCATGCCAATGCAGTTCCTCTGGCGGAGGCAGCAGAGGAAATCCTCGTCCGTCCAAGGGAACTCGAAGCTGGCCGATTCAATGCGGAGAACTTCCTGCATATCGCGGCGGATCAACCAGCGAATTTGAACGTCCAGATGTTCACGTTGTTCACGAATCGCACTCACGTTGGCCTCCCTGCCGCCTGTGTGCTTTGCAAACCAGAGCTTTGCAATCGAGTTATGTCGTTCTCGGTCCGCAGGTTGCGACTCTGCCGCAACTGCGAAGAGCGACGATAACACAGCTGCCTCTTGGGGGAAAGATCGAACAATCCGAAATTCCTCGACGGGGGTATTCTTCGGCGGGATCAGCCGCTGAGAAATCCCAATCGAGGTCGCCTCTGTTGTGAGTCAAGGGGAGTCATTGCATTCGTTACGTGTTTCATCGGCAGTGTTCGCTGCCAGTTATTACGGATTATGGAAGAGAATGTCTGAAGTGGCGTGTTGAAAACCTAAAGCCAGCAACCGGCACATCAGCGAGGGCCGAGCGAAGCGACGAATTCTACCAAGTCGATATCGCCACTGGAGTTGACTCATTGATCTGGGTTTCTAGCCATATCGATCTCCCGCAGAGCATCGAGGGATGTACGCCCTTGTTGACGCTCGGGTGACTGGTTCTGTCGCCCGTCAGGTGAGCGAGGGCTCTCGCTCTCACGCGACGCCCTCACGCCGTCTTCCCCTCGGTCAGTTTCATGAAGGCCGTCTCCATGTCCATCGCCTCGGGCTGGAACATGCGGATGCGGCAGCCGAGGTGCATCATGTCTTCCAGCAGCACTTCTGCCCCGGTTTCTGAGGCACGCATGCGGATGGCCACGCGATCGGCTTGCTGCTCGACACTCTCCACTCCAGGCAGGGCGCGGATATTTTCCAGGAGTGTCTTGTCCAGGTTTAACACCTGCACATGAATCACCTGGAGCAGTCCCAACTGACCGTAGATCTCGTCGAGTGACCCCTCGGCAACCAGCTTACCCGCCTCCACAATCCCAATCCGCGTGCAGAACTGAGCCAGTTCGTGCAGGATGTGGCTGGAGATGATGATTGTCTTGCCCATCGCCTTCAGGGCTTTGAGCAACTCTCGCACCTCAATGCGCGCCCGGGGGTCGAGACCGCTGGCTGGTTCGTCGAGCAGCAGCAAGTCCGGATCATGCAGCAGCACGCGGGCCAGCCCCAGCCGCTGCTTCATCCCCCGCGACAACGAATCGACAGCCGCATCGGCCTTGTGCGTCAGATCGGTCAAGTTCAGAACATCGCCAATCGTGCGTTCCCGCCCGGCACGGGGCAGTTGATACGCGGCGGCAAAGAAATGCAGATACTCGGCAGCCGTCAGGTCTTCATACGTCCCGAAGTAATCCGGCATGTACCCGATCATGCGACGGATCTTCATCGGGTTTTCGGGGACGCTGATGCCGCCGATCTTGACCACCCCCGCGTTGGGGCGGATGAGGGTGGCCAGCACCTTGATCGTGGTTGACTTCCCGGCCCCGTTCGGACCGATGAAACCGAACACTTCACCTTG
>JANOKO010000032.1:0-1092 GCA_031419335.1 Planctomycetota bacterium | reverse complement strand
ATTCGAGGCCGATATTGTTTCAAGCCGTGTTCTTGACCGTCCCACCTTCACGTCTGAGACGGCGTGTGGCATGCTCGCTCAGAAAGTTGTGCCATGTTGGGCCAGTTGGTCCCGGTCGGAGGAGGGGATCCCATCCCCCTGTTGAAGACACCGTTGCTGATCGGACGACGCAGTCGTTGCGACATCGTGCTCGACTTCCCCAATGTCTCGTCCCAGCATTGTGAGTTGGCATTCATCAACGGGTTCTGGCAGATTCGCGACTTGGGCAGCAGTAACGGGATCAAGGTCAACGGTGAGCGGCTGGATACCAAATTTCTCCAGCCTGGCGACATGGTGACGATCGCGAAGCATCAGTTCACGATCAATTTCGCCCCAGGTGCTGCCGCTCCTCCGGCAGAGGAAGAAGACCCGTTCGCGATGAGTCTGCTCGAAAAAGCGGGCTTGGAAAAGCGGCGAGATGAAGCCCGGCAGCATCGAAAGTCGGCACCCGCCGTAAAACCTCCGAAACCCAAGTCCTTCTCCGCCGAAGAAGACGAGGCGACCCGCTGGCTTTTGGAAGAGGAGTAACGTTGGCCGAAGACCGGAACCGCAAGATACGTGTTCGCTTTCACAAGAATCGGGGCAACCGCACCCGCCAGGCCGACCTCACCCGCCAGTCCCAGGACGACTTGGCCGACCTCCCCAGCGATGAACGTGTTTCTGGCAAGGGGGCTCAGTCCCGTCACCGCACCGTGGTGGTTAAGTCCGGCGAAGACTCCACCGGAACAGTACGAGATATCGATCTGGCCGATTGCCAGCGAGGCCGCGTTCTCTGGGCCATCGGGGCCAATCACAGCTGCGTTCAGGTCGACGATGGCCGCACGCTTGATTGCTCGGTCCGCCGGGTTCTCCGCACGCTGCAGCGCGAGGCTCGCAATGTCATCGCTGCCGGAGACTGGGTTGTCTTCCGCTCGACGGATGGAGCGACCGGGGTCATCGAACAAATCGAGCCACGCACCTCGACACTCGCTCGCGGTGTCGGACGGACCTCGCAGATCATCGTCTCCAACGACGACCAAGCCGCCATCGTCGCCTCCGCCTGCGACCCGCCGC
>JANOKO010000031.1:0-1109 GCA_031419335.1 Planctomycetota bacterium | reverse complement strand
AAGCTTCCAACGTGACGCACAACCCACTGTACTTCGAAGACTCGGGACTGGAGCGGTCTGGTCACTCTTTCTCCGATGTGGTGCAGCCGTTCGTCTCGGTGGGCAAATTCGGCGCTCAAGTCGTTGCGCTGCCCTACACGATCGCGCTCGATCCGATGTGGAAGCATGAATCGCCATTGGGCCATTACCGCCCCGGCGAGTGTGCGCCGAAACGTCACCTCGCATTGCCGATCAACGGTCGTGCGGCGGTGACAGCGGCAGCAGCCTACACGGGAATCATCTTCCTGATTCCGTAGTGCCTGGACAGAGGGATGCGGTGGGAGGGAATGGCGACGCGCTGGTCGCTGTTCCTACATTGGGAACCACCCTGTGCAGCGCTGGCAAGTGTCGGTCGGCAATTTCATGCAGTCGATGTTGCAGATTCGCGAACCCGTGAATTCTGCCCTTGAGTGTCGACCGCGTGTCGCATAGGGTTAATTCTCTGGCCCGCATTTTTGCGGTCTGGAACGATCCCCTGAGACACTGCTCTGATGTCCTATCTCCGCACACATGGCGTTCGCATTGAGGACACCCGCGTTTGGGTGACCCATCGGCGACTGGAGTACGGACCGTTCGACTACGACTGGATCCCGAACCTGCGCGGCATCGTGCTGACCTTTCGCGGGCGCAAGTTTGGCGAAATCCTCAGTGAGGAAGAGATCTACGCCGATCTCAGTGAATACCGCCTGCCCCTGCGGGTGGTGGAGGTCGCGGTACTGATTCTCGGCAATGCACTTTACTCCGGGCTGAATGGTTTCAACGAGGACGAACGCCGCGGCATGCTGGAGGACAGTTTGATCGTCGCCGGGTGTGATCGCTTTCTGCCGCTCGTGATGGAATGATGTCGCGCAGAGCGGCCGCGGGAATCGACTGCTGAGCGGTTACTTGGTCAGCTCACCCGCAGGGCGGGCGTGATCGAGAATCTCCTGTTCGAGTCGCTGGGCTTCCGCGTGGAGCCGCATGACAACCTCTGCGTGCTCGGCTGCTACGTTGGTGGACTCCGAGGGATCTTTGGCCAAGTCGTACAATTCGGGTGGGTCGGCGTTGGCCTCCGCCTTTCGTTTCTGACC
>JANOKO010000030.1:0-3759 GCA_031419335.1 Planctomycetota bacterium | reverse complement strand
GGACCAACTGCTCAATCTGGAACAAACCGATGTGCTGATGGGAGTGTTGCCGTTCTTCCATTCGTTCGGTTACACGGCCACCATGTGGCTGCCCGCTTGCTATGCTCCCAAGGCGGTGTACCACTTTAATCCACTCGATGCCAAGATCATTGGCAAGCTCTGTGAGAAGCACCAGACAACGATCCTGATGGCGACGCCGACGTTCCTCAAGACGTACTTGAAGCGGATTGAAAAAGAGCAGTTTGCTCACCTCGACCTGGTCGTTGTTGGGGCCGAGAAGATGCCGCTCGATCTGGCCGAAGAGTTCTTTCAGAAGTTCGGTGTCCGCCCGTCCGAAGGATACGGTACGACTGAACTCTCCCCGGTTGCAGCCGTCAACATCCCGGACCACCGCACTGTCGACTCTCATCAAAAGGGGACCAAGCTGGGAACGGTCGGGCGTCCGCTTCCCGGTGTGGCAGCGAAGGTCATCCATCCGGAGACCGGGGCCGACTTGGGAATCGGCCATGAAGGTTTGCTGTTGATCAAGGGGCCGAACGTGATGCTCGGCTACCTCGGGCATCCCGAGAAGACCGCCGAAGTGATCCAAGACGGCTGGTACAATACCGGAGACTATGGTCGCATCGACGAAGAGGGGTTCGTCGAGATCACGGGCCGCCAGAGTCGCTTCTCGAAGATTGGCGGTGAAATGGTGCCGCATATTCTGATCGAAGAACACCTGACCCGGATTGTCGAGAATCCCGCATCGGAGGACGCGGACATCAAGCTGGCTGTCACCTCTGTGCCGGATGTGGCCAAGGGCGAACGCTTGATTGTGCTGCATACGGCTCTCGAGCTGACGCCCTCAGAGATTCTGAAGGAACTCAAGAACAAGGGCCTGCCCAACTTGTGGCTTCCCTCCGCCGACAGCTTCTGCCAGGTCGATCAGATCCCGATCCTGGGGACGGGGAAGCTGGATTTGAAAGGGATCAAGCAGGCGGCGTTGGCGAAGTTTGGGAAGTAGTGAGTTGTCGGTTGTCAGTCGTCAGCCAGCAGACGTTCAGATCGGGAAAGCTGACCGTGCAAATCAATGACCCCGCAAAGTGCAATTCATTCGCATCTCCAGTGTCGTCATCGCAATGGTTAGCGTCTGACTGGGGGGGGGCGGGCGAAGCGTTGACTTCGCCTTGTTATCAGGCACCTTCGCCAGGTTCCGGAACAGGATCTCCCCCAAGTCAGTCCTCTGTGGCTTACTCATCACCATCACCAGTTGTTTGGTCATTTCTGGCACAGGCGAGTATGGCCCTGACCCGATGAAACGGCGTGTTGCCCGCTGACAGATGAGTGAGCGAATCGGGTTCAAGTCCACAGTTCCTGAAAGGGGTCGGTAACTCAATCGCCCACCACTCGAAGCGACGCCCATCGCTCGCTGTCCACAGATTTCCCAGCGCGGCCCTCTGCCGCAACCCAAGGGTCCTGGAAATGAGATCACGGACGATTTCCATTCATCGTCCCTCTTCCCCTTCGCGTCCTTAGCGACCTTTGTGTTCAATTCTTCACATCCCCATCAGCCCGAGTCAAAGTGGGAACACAATGGTCGCGAAGGACGCGAAGGGAGAAGGTGAGTTCTCCTCCGATATCATGCACAGCCTGCAAACATTTTTGGAGTGAGTCGTACAGATTTGAGGCTTGGCCAAGCACCCGATTCGATTCGGCGAATTCGATGTGGGATGTGTCACCTGACAGAAGCTCGGGGGACAACAATTGCTTCGCCCGTTGCAGTACATCAGAATCTTGAGTAGTTCTGATCGTGGAGGTGTGAGCTGCGGCGATACCGAATCGCATGCTCCAGACTTTCACAAACAGGTGACTGCTCAGCATGTGCTGGCGTCGTCCAAGTCCACTTCCTGCGATTCGTCAAATGAGGAGTCAGAGATGACACCCGACCCACAGGTGGTGAAACGGCTGGTGTGGTACTTTCATCGAAATGGTTATGTGCGCCAGCTCGATGAGGTGCGTCGTATCTTGGAGGGACAGTCGTATAAGAAGGGTGCCGAACTTCGACTGGTCGCCAACACGCCCGAAGAATTGACCGAAATCCGGGGGCTGCTGCAATCCGCAGGGTTTCAATTGGGAAAACCGTTCATCAAGGCCAGCAGTTGGCGACAGCCGGTGTACGGAGTCGCAGCAGTGACCCGCTTCCTGACTCTCGTCAAATCGCACAAGTCCAAATAGAATACGTGTGACAATCCTGGACACCAAGGACTTACAAGCCAGGCTCCGAAGGGGAACAGCATGTGCGAACTCAAAACCAATGCACCGACTCGTCACGTTGCGATGTGGCTGCAGTTGACCTGTGTATTCGGTGTAGCACTGGGACACCTCACGGGAGCTATCGCTGATGGCCCAGTGACCGGAACTGCCAAGCCCGCCACCGTGGTCGAGGCTGCGAAGGTTCTCGACCTGATGCACCTCGGGGCGCTGAAAGGGGCCGTCGAACCGATCAACCGGACAATCGGACGCCTCTCCTACACCGCTCCCAGCGATTGCAAAACGGCGTTCGAGTTTCATCGTGTGGGGCTGTTGAAGCAGAAGTGGACCGAACTTCCAGGCAGCGCAGTGACCGACAAGTACGCCAGCGGGATGTTTGCACGCGACGGGTTCGTAGCGTCGATGTCCACCAGTCCCGTCGGTGATCCGGGGAATGTCAACGTGTCGATCATGCTGCACGGCAACGTTGACCTCCAGAAGTTGCCCCGGCCAGCGGACCTCAAGCCCGTTTACGTCGGGCCACAAGTAGCGATGTACTCCACTGCAGTCTCGGTCGAGCAGACCACAGCCGCCTGTCACACATTGCTGGTGGCCCAGGGGTGGCAACCCTACGGGAAAGCCGGGGACACGCAATTCTACAAGCAGAATGCGGTCCGCCTCACGGCCTACATCTCCGCCACCCCAGCCCCGATGAGCAAGACCTCGGTCAGTTTCAGCGCTGAACAACTCTCCGCCGATGTCCCGGCACCCTCGGAGAATGTCCAACTGCAATACTCTGACTCGACGAAAGAAGTGCTGTTTGACACCCACGAGACGGAGGACGCCATTGAGAAGTTCTACCGCGAGACACTCAGCAAAACAGGTTGGAAAGCCACGACCAACAAGCCGTTCCAGATCGACTGGAAGCGGGGCCTCATCTTTCGTAACGCAGCCCAGGACATGCTGGAACTGGAGATGTATGAGGTGGAAGATGAGAAAGTGCTGCGCGTCATCGTGAAGCACCAGACCGCCGCCGAGGTCGCTGCACTGGAGAAGGCTCACGCTGACGCATTGGCTGCGAAGAAGAATACCCCGCTGCCGAAACTCGGTCGGGTCAAAATCACCATCCCCGCCGGGGCCGAGATGTCCGAGATCACCGACAAGACGCTGGAATTCACCCTGGCAACTGGCCGCGGAAAAGCGGCTGCAGCCGCGATCCGCAAGGCTCTGACTGACGCTGGCTGGAAGGAAACCGTCACCACCGCGGACAACATGGTCGGCCTGATTCAGTTCCAAAAAGGGGAGCAGGAAATTTCCCTCAACTACGTTGATCCGGGCTTCATCCCTGCCGAGTTTACGATCCGCGGGACGGGCGTGGAGTTGGAGAAAGTGATGACTAAGCCATAGGGTGGTTTGATCGAAACGGCCTCTGCACCCCGAAGGAGTGTAACATCACCGCCCAAGTTCGCGATCACCAGACGAGCACCCGGATGGCCGGGTTCGCATGGTTCCTCAGGCCCGCGCTGGGCG
>JANOKO010000029.1:0-3213 GCA_031419335.1 Planctomycetota bacterium | reverse complement strand
CCACTCGGTCGAGATCGAGGCCGACATCACCGGTGCGAAGCAGCTGTATCTGGTCGTGACCGATGGCGGCAACGGCTTCACCGAGTGGTTGGCAGTGGCCGGAGTGACGATGGGGCTGCTCGCTGCGGGCTTGGTCTTGGCGTCGCCGGTGAGGAGGTCGGCAGCCTTCGGCTGCTGCTGTTGCTGAGGCGCAGCCTGGGCGGTGCCGGGTTTCGGCTCGTCCTGGTTGGCGTCCATCTCTTCGTTCGAGGGAGTGGCTGAGGCCACCCCGTCCTTGGGAACGTCGAGCCCGGCAGTCCAGACGATGGCGTTGAGGACCACCTTGCGGAACTGGTCGTTCTGCCAGTTCTTGTGATCGTGGCCGCCGGTGAAGCCGAAGCCGCGTCCCTTGTTGCCGGGACGCTCATAGGCCCAGCCCATGTGCTGCGGCTCTTTGCGCTCGAGGACGGAAGCCCGCACGAACGGGTTGCCGCTGTGAGGTCCGTCGCCGCGATCGAGCGTCTCACGCGGTGGCATATCGGTCAGTATCGGTGTGACGTTGCGCAACCCCTCTTGAAACCGCATGTGGTAGTACCACTCGTCGTTGATCTCGAACGGCTGGACCCCGCGCGAGATGGCATGCTCGGGGAACTTGGTGTACTTGGCGGTCCAGTGGGGATTGACCGAATAGTTCGGCTCGAAGTAGCCACCGATCCAGTTCAGGAAGTGATCGCCGCACGGACCCTTGGTCGTCTCGACCGCATAGTGGATACAGACCAGGCCGACCCCGCGTGCATCGACATGCTGTTGAAAATCATCCAGCCGATCGTTGAGGTAATGCCCCCCGCCGCCATCGCAGTACGACACCACCGTGTCGGCGTTGTCGAGAGCGGTCGGGTCTTTCGGCCAGCCGCTGCGATAGACCGTCGCGATCACCGGCAGACCCGACTCATTGAGCCGCTTAGCCAGCAGCAGGCAGCCCGCATTGTGCTCGTGTGCGCCCCAGCCGTGGCTCGGACGACCGGCAATGAACACGACCTTCTTCCCCTCGGCTAGCTTCAACCGCTTGATGCGGATGTTCTTGAACTGCACCTTCTGCGGCGGACCGGAGTGCATTTGCAGGGCCAGCATGCCGATGCGGTCAGCCTGCTTATTCGGGTCGTTGCCTGGGTCTTTCTGGTCGTCGAACAGTTCGGCAGTCACCTTGCCATCGATCTTAAGGGTGGTGTGATTCCCCTGCGCGGTGATCGAGTATTCGTGCCACTCGCCCGGCTTGACGCTGGTCGGCAGGTCGCTGCCCGCTTCGGTCTTTTTGCCATCGGCGGCGATCGTGACCTTCGACCCGCGAGTGGCCAGTGGTCCGCGACCGGCCTCGTCATAAAGAGCCCCGGCCCATTGCCCGGCGAGGTCGATGTCGGCCTGATAGCCGACCACATGCCCGTCCGGATTCTGCTGACCACGGAACTGAATCCCGCTGTTGGCCTTGGCCATGTCGCCGGTCAGTTTGAACTGCAACCGCAGCTCGAAGTCATCGACCTCGGCATTGTCCCAGGCCAGAAACGTGTTATGCCCCAGCGGCTTCTCCGCTGTCGACTCGCCGGTGATCGCCCCGTCCTCGATCCGCCAGAACCCCTCGTCCCCCGCCCACGGCTTCCAGCCGTCGAAGTTCTGCCCATTGAACAGCGAGTGGAACCCCGCCTCGGTTTCATCCGCCGCGCGGAGTTCCGATCCGCCCGTCAATACGGACAAGCAGACCGCTGTACCCAAGAGATATGCAATCGCTCTCATGCGTTCCCAATCCTCGAAGAAGTCTTTGTCAGTGCCCAGCTGCGCCTCCCGCCCGCGTTCGCGACAGTCGGCCAGCGCGCTGGGACGCAGGAGGACAGTCTAATCCATCGGCGGTCGATTATCCCAGACAGCGAGGGGATGGCTGGAAACAATGTGTGCGTCTCCATTGTCGGTGGAGTATCTGGATCAAGCGGGCCACGCCATTGTCGGCGATTTCTCCGAAATCGCCCGGGTGGCGCTCCCTGTCCAGAACCCTCACGAATTGCCAGCAGACAGCGATTTCGGAGAAATCGCCGACTCTCCAGAAGCACACACCTGGGAACACGAGCATTCGAACGGGACAACGGATTGTGGGGAAGTCTACTGTCCAAGAGTGCGCGCTGGCCCAGCCTGACGGAGCCAGTCAATGCCTCCCAGCACAACCGAAAGCAGAGGGACCATCAGAACTCCAGAGATTCATGAGGAACACAGCAATTCGGCCACTTTTGCTTCAGAGTGGAGGCATTGACTACCTGTCTCATCTAATTCTGCATTTGTAGTAAATTGCAATTGACATGTCGATTTCGCTCAGTAGTCTGATAGACCGAGTGAGGAAGTTGATGCGTTGCTCCTACTTCCTACTTCCTGCAACGCGGGTGAGGCCTATCATGAAAATGATTGCAGTGATGGTGGTGTTTTGCTGCGTTGCCCTGACTACTGTGGTGACTGCCGATCGAGGCCGAACATTGTCAGATCAAGAGGTCTGGAACGTTCGAGGTGCCTATGGTGACGGGTGGTGTGCATTGAAAGACATTGGATGCAATGCCTCTGCTGAAGCCGTGACTTGTTCGAGCGTTTATGATCCTGCGGTATGCCCGACTAAGTTCACTGAAGTTGGAAACTGGGGTAATGACAATTGGTGGACATGCGGGACAACAGAAATCCCGAATATGACTTGCTCGATCAGTGGGACTTCTTCCTATTGCCGATTCAGGTTCCCATGCCAGTATATGTCGTGGCCAGGGGGGCCGTCCTGGTATGGGTTTTGTGTCACTAGTACTTCTTGGTCGTCGGCATTTAACTCCTACCAGAGGTCACAGGTCACAGGTACGGATTGTCCTTGAAGCAACCTGAAAGGGTTGATCGCCTTGATACTGCGGAGAGAAGGATCGACCCGCAGTTCTTCTCGTTTTCTCTTGGAGCCCTAGAATTCTCGGTATGGCCGAGAGGAGAGCCGTCATGCGATCAAAGAGCACAGCAGCAAGCTGTGTCATAGCCTTTGCAGTCATGGCCTTTGCGCATTCTGCAAGAGCGACTGACGACCCCTACACGTTGATGACATCGACATCTGATGCCATTTCCACGGTCATGTCAAAATGGCGAACAGGTGAAATGGAGTTGGAATACGATTCGACCATCCACGGACTCGACTCCGGCACGAATCTTGCTTACAAGCAGACTGTCGCC
>JANOKO010000028.1:0-1611 GCA_031419335.1 Planctomycetota bacterium | reverse complement strand
AGAACTTCGGGCGGCAATGCCTGATGGCCCGGCGATTCATCGAGCAAGGAGTCCGCTTCGTGCAATGTACGCACAGCTACAAATGGGACCAGCACGGTGGCCTGCGAGTGGACCATGCGCGGAATGCGATGGAGGTCGATCAACCGATTTCGGCACTGCTGGCTGACCTGAAAGCGCGAGGTCTTCTCGAAGACACTCTCGTCCTGTGGGGCGGCGAGTTCGGCCGCACTCCCGTATCCCAAGGCGACGATGGCCGCGACCACAACCCGCAGGGGTACACCATGTGGCTGGCGGGCGGCGGTGTGAAGCCCGGCATCCGTTACGGGGCCACCGACGAGTACGGCTACTTCGCGGTTGAGAACAAGGTCCATCTGCACGACCTGCACGCGACGTTATTGCACCTGCTGGGACTCGACCATTTGCGGCTCACTTATAAGGTCGCAGGGCGAGACTTTCGGCTGACCGATGTGCATGGGCGCGTGGTGGACGGGATGATTGCTTAATCATGGAGTTCGAGACCAGTGGTAGTTCGTAGACCCAGATATGTCTCGACCCAAACACCGGCTTCAGCTCCAGCGGACCAAACCGTCCGCAGACGAGATGCGTGATCCCGGTTTCATTTCGCAGTTGAGACAGCTCCGCCAGCGACACGCGGCCATCGGCGAAGGCTCGCAGTTTCCAGTGGTAGATGACACCGTTACGGCGATTCCACTCGACGATCGACGCGGCGTCTTGCGGGCAGTCCTTGAAGTGAAAGTATTCGGGCCGCTCGGCGTACCAGCGGAGCGACCAATTGTCGTTGGTGGCGTAGAGGACCGACTGCGTCGGCGTGTTCTTTTGAATCCACTGACAGGCGGCGAGCCAGTCGGCCTGGACGGCAGCGGGTTGTTGGACGAGCGTCCTATCGAGCGTCGGAACGCGGAAGGCGATGAGCAATACGGCGGCCATAAGTGCCGCGATGGCCGATGGGCGACGCCAGGCGGTGAACCGCTCTTCTACGAATTGCCAGAGGGCGACTGCGACCGTGAATGAGACGGTCAGTGGGACGAGCATATCGGCTAGACGGAACGGGTAGAGCTTGAGAGCCTTGACGCGCAGTTCCCATAAAGGCAACTCTTTGAGTGGACGCGGCCCCCAGGCAGCGAGGACGCCTCCGGCGGCGATCAGTAACGCTGCGAGCATCCAGTATTCGAGTCGAGCTTGGGGCTCCTGGCGTTGAACCAGCCGAGTGCGGATCAACACCCATATGAGCAGCAGGAGCCCGTAATCGCGCCAGGCTCTCACAGGAAACGTCATCGGGTCGAGGTGGTGCGAGAGTCGCACGGAGACTTGCAGGAAGTCGGCTTCGCTGGCGACTTGCGGGCTGGGGGCCGCGAGGGACTGCACGGCTGGGATGAGGCCGGGGAGGGAGGTGAGGGCGAAGAGTGCCAGAGACATCGCGATCACTGGGAGTGACGGGCGAGGACGCCCGTCGTACGGGGGTGTCGAAGTGTGTGCGTCGAATACCGGTTGCCCACTGCCCCCTCTCCCCACTGGCGGTGTGACTACTGGAGTGGACGTGACTGTGGGGAGAGGGTCGGGGTGAGGGGCCGAGCTGAAGCCCTCCTGTGG
>JANOKO010000027.1:0-1541 GCA_031419335.1 Planctomycetota bacterium | reverse complement strand
GGGGAACTGGTCGATGTGGCTGGTGGTGTTGGGGATCGTGTGCGTGTCGGGAGGGGTCTGGATTCGCCGCCGCGGGTAGCAGCCCGTGGAAAAGTCTGTGGCACAGGCTTCCAGCCCGTAAGTCCTTGAGTCTCACACAGGGGCAGGATGCCCATGCCACGTTTTACAACGGGCGGGTAGGGGGGGGGGGCACCTAACGCTCGGCGTTGGGTGCGTGTGTTCGGGTTTACATTCGCAGTGGGATAGGCTTCCAGCCTGTCAGCTCCCGCCAATTGACAGGCTGGAAGCCTATCCCACGGGAGTTGGTTCCATGAACTGGCGTCTGGTTATCGGCCTGTGTCTGGTGGTGGCCAGCACGGTTGGGTTGTTTGCGAATCGCAGCTCGGGAGTCCCGCTGCCTCCGCTGGGGATTCGCCGCGTGACACCGATCGATCTGGTTCTGCGCGGCAGCCCGAATGTCCCGGTCGTGGTCGAACTGGAACTCACGAACAGCACCGGCCAGCCGATCGAGCTGGCCCCGTTAAACATGAGTTGCAGTTGCCAGATCGCGACCGCTCCCGATGCGATGATCGCGGCGGGTGGCACGACGAAGTGCGTCCTGAGTCTGCGGTATCCACCCGCTCGACAGAGCCTTGTTCCGGTCGAGTTTAAGAGTCCGACCGGCGAGTTGCTGGCTCGCACCGACATCGTGCTGGAGGCCGATCTGGTGCCGCCGTACTTTATGCTCTGCCCCGATGCGGTCGAGATCCCGATCATCTCGGGAGTGTCCGATCCGATCTGGCGCACGAGCGCGGTGACCTGGGAAGAGGACCGCGCGCTGCCGTACCTGAAGGGGGTGCGCGTGACGCAAGGAGCTGAGCAAGTCCAACTGACGCTGGAGCCCTTGCCGGATGCCTCACGTGGGCTGCATGAGACGCAGCGAACCTATCAATTGGTGTTCGAGGTGCTGGACGCCGCGCAGTTGCCTTCCGCGGAATCCCCTCCCGTGCGCGGCATGGCGATGTTAGACTTGAGTGACGGCACCGCCCGCCAACTGCCGTGGTCGATCGTTCAACATCCGCCATTGGCCTTGGTCTTCGATGCCCGTTCGGGAAGCCTGCGCGGAGTGCGCCGCGCAGGGGCCAGCGGGGTGGTGACCTTGCATGTGATCCCCGCTGAGGGTGGTACACTCCTCCCCGACCGCTTCGAAGCCGGAGTTAAAGTCGTAGCTCAACTTCAACCCGGTGCGATGAAGGCGCAGTCGATCGAGGTCCGCTACGAAGGCGAACACGCCGTGGTCCCGATCTCCGTAACGATTCCGTAGCGGGTGAGTCTCATGATCCAGAAGCGACCCCAGCTCCAGCCCCCCCCGCGCAGCGGGTTCACCGTCGTCGAACTGCTGGTGTCGCTGGGCGTCATCAGCCTGCTGCTCGCGCTCCTGCTCCCCGCCGTTCAGTCCGCACGCGAAGGCTCCCGCCGCCTCGAATGCGTCAGCCGCTTAAAACAAATCATGCTCGCCACCGAAAGCTTCGCCTCCACCCACCAGCATTATCCGGTTTATA
>JANOKO010000026.1:0-2195 GCA_031419335.1 Planctomycetota bacterium | reverse complement strand
CAGCCAGCACAGCTGCCGCACCCGTGAGTCCAGCCCCCGGCGCGGGCCAGTCCCCTGCCCTGCGTCCAGCCCCGGCGGGTGGCCGTCCATTGAACACAGCTACGAATGATCCCAAGACCACTCCTCCGGTGCGGAAGCAGTAAATTCCGGGGGCGACCCTCCGCAACGGAATCGACCGTCGCGGCGAGAGCTGATACCTCACGGGTGTCCCTCGCTTTGACGGTCGATGTGGTTTGGGGATCTCATGTGTGCATTCGCCGATGGGCGGTGACTCGATTCCGTAACCCGATGTGTCAGCAAGAGAGTACGTCTCTCGATATGCTTTGATCGCCTGGCTCCCGAGTAGCCAGCACAGCCGCTCATCGCGACGCGAATTGGCCGCTCCCCTTGCAACACGTCGGGCTACTTTTCATGGACCGCCAACGGACGAATGCACGCGTAATCGTGACGAAATACTGACAGCCTTGCGATTCTCGGTTCCGCCGGGGTATGATGCGGCTTCCGGCACCCCTAGCGCAATTGGATAGAGCATCGGTCTACGAAACCGAAGGTTGGTGGTTCGAACCCACCGGGGTGCACTCAGCGGGTTCAGGAGTGGAAACGAAAGACAGTCATTGGCGACCGATTTCGATGACCTCCTGGCTTTGGCTGGGATAGAGACATTGTCGTTCCAGTTTGGACCTGGCGTCCATCCGTCGGCTCGGCAAACCAATGAATTCAACAGGGTGAGACATGCCTCCGAAGCGTAAAGAACGCGTGCGTTCCGCAGACCGTCGTGGCGGAATTGAACTGCTCTTGACCGAGCATATCGAAAACGTCGGTGACCAGGGACAAATCGTGAAGGTCAAGCCGGGCTATGCCCGGAATTACCTACTACCTCTGGGGTTGGCGACCGTTGCTACCGAAGCCAACAAGGCGATGGTCGCCCGGCACCGACTCCGCCAGGACGAGGTCGCTGTCGCCAAGCTCAAGGCTCTGAAGCAGATCGGCGACAAGATCAGGGACTACAGTGTGACCCTCGAAGCCAATGCGACCGATGACGGTCACTTGTACGGCTCGATCGGTGCTGCGGAGATCAGCAAGTCCCTGAAGGCCGCCAATTACCCAGTCGAAATCGACATGGTTCGTCTGGACGGGGCACTGAAGGAACTGGGCATGTACACCGTCAAACTCCAACTGCACGCCGACATCGCCACCGAGGTCAAAGTGTGGGTCGTGCCGACGGCGTCGTCGATCCGGTGAGATGAGACTCCTCGACTCCGTAGCGTTCTCTGAAAATCATGGCCCTCCCGAGTCGCGGCTCGGGAGGGATTTTGCATTTGCAATCGGAGTGGATTGCAGCAGAATATGACCAGCTTCAAGCAGGGAGAGAGGGTTCGCATGTCCTTCTCAGGACCGAAACCAAACGACCTTGAAAACTTTACTCCGCCCCATGACATCGAGATGGAGCGGTGTGTGCTGGGGTGCATCCTGTTTTCATCGGATGCGTTCTATGAGGCCTTGGCCATTCTCCGTGTGGAGTATTTCTACAACGGTGCCCATAAACAAATCTTTACCGCGATGAAGGAGATGTACGAAACCGGGATGACCGGGATCGACGTGGTTCTATTGCGAGCAGAACTCGAAAAACGTCAGCAGTTAAGCTTCGTGGGCGGAGAAGCTTTGCTACGTGAGATCATGCTGACGGTCCCGCATGCGGCGCACGTCGAGTATTACTCCAAAGAAGTCCGAGAACGCTACGTGCGTCGTGAGTTGATTACAGTCTGTGAAAATGCGATTCGTGAAGCACGCGTGTCACGCGACCATGCAGATGAAATCATGGCTCGGGCAGAACAGGAAATTTTCAAGATTGTCCAAGATCATGCTTCGGGGGAAGATATCGTCATCGGCGACATCCTCGGTGAAACATGGGACCGCATCTTTGAACGCATGGAGAACAAAGGGCAGACTTCCGGTTTGACGACTGGTTTTAGTAGTCTCAATGACATGACTGGGGGGTTCCAGGAAACGGAACTGATCGTTCTCGCGGCTCGACCGAGTATGGGAAAGACCGCGCTCGTTTGTAATTTCGCACTGGCCGGTGCCGCCACCGGAGCTGGGGTCTTGCTGTTCAGCCTGGAGCAGTCCAAGTTAGAACTCGCAGAACGGTTTATGTGTATTCACGGCAAAGTCAGCGGCCACAAGTTACGCCAAGG
>JANOKO010000025.1:0-5914 GCA_031419335.1 Planctomycetota bacterium | reverse complement strand
TGCTGGTGTTTCTGGGAGTGTGCGCGGCGGATGTGCAAAGCCGGCGGTGGTATCGAGGACTCAAAAAAGTTCCACGGGTCACCACGGCGGAAGGGTTTACGAAGTTCTTCCCCGTCATCTCATTGTATATGCGGATGCGGTTTGTCTATTCGCTGCCGCTTGTCGAGGCGTTTCTGCTGGTGCCCGGATTGCGCTGGCTGGTGCTGTGGTCCTATTCGACATCCGCTCATCTCGCCCCCGAAAGCTACATCCTGGGAGTCGTGTTTGACCCGGATCTGACCGAGATCGGGCAGGGGGCGGTGATTGGCACGGGGGCAGCAATCGTCTCGCACAGTGTGACGACACTGCCCGACGGGACAATGGTCCTGGTGACAGCTCCCATCGTGATTGGGCCGCGAGCGGTGATCGGAGGCGGTTCTTTGATCGCATTGGGGACGACGATCGGAGCGGATTCGTTTGTGGAGCCAATGAGTTCCGTCCAAGCTCACACCCAGATTCCGCCGGGAGAGGTCTGGGGCGGAGTTCCGGCGGTGTTTCGCCGAAAACGCAGTGAGCCGGAGCCAAACTCGTTCTCTGACAGTGAGGTCACATCGCAATCTCCCGAATTGGAGCGGCAGGTCCGTCAGGCCGTCGCATCCGCCTTGCGACTGTCGGTTCACGAGGTTCCACCCACATTCAGTTGTGACGATTGCCCCGACTGGGATTCGCTTGGCCAAATGGCCGTCGCCTCGACACTGTTCAGTCTGACCGGAATCGAGATCCCCATACAGCAGGCATTTCGTCTCCGCTCCGTTCGACAGATCGTCGACTATCTCGCCTCGCGACAGTCCCCCGCTGCCCGCGAGCCTCGCACTGTTCTGCCAGTGGACCCGGAACTGCTACCGCTGCTGGACCCACGCCGTACCACTCAGTTACTCGCTGAGAGGGGGGCTGCCCCGCCACGTTTCCCGGTCGTGAAGGTCATCGTGGCAGCGACGTTTTCCGCTGAGCCATTGATGTCCAGCCTCACCTTGTGGAGCAATGCCTTTGGAATCCCGGTGGAATGGGAGTCCGCCGGATTTGACCAAGTCCAGCAGGCACTCCTGTCACCGGAGAGTGCCTTTCGACGGAATGTCGGCGGCATCAATGTGGTCCTCACGCGACCGGAAGATGTGCTCCGCGAGGGGCATGATCGAAGCGAAGCCCTATTATCGGCGATGGCTCAATTCGCCCGCGAGTTTCCCCATCTGCTGGTCGCGGCGAATCTGCCCCCCGTGGTTTCCTCTGACAGTCGCATGGATCGCGAAGCGGTTCGTCAACTCCGGTTGGCATGGGAACGGTCGCTTACCGAAATGGAGGGAACTCAGACTCTCGATTTCGCGGGGATCATTGAGCGGATCGGGACACTGGCCGCTGCTAATCCCGAGGGAGACCGGATCGCTGCGGCTCCCTATACCGCTGAGGTGTACGCGGAACTGGGAATCGCGATCGCCCGCCAAGTGCGTTGTCGCCACATCGCTCCGAAGAAGGTTCTGGCCCTTGATGCCGACGGAGTCTTGTGGGGGGGTGTCCTCGGTGAGGAGGGAATCGATGGCATTGGTCTGAGTTCCGAGAGGCCGAATTGCCACTTTCAATCGTTCCAGCAAGCAGCCCTGCGGCTGAAGAACCAGGGTGTGCTGCTGGTTGTCGTCAGCCGCAACGAACTGGCCGATGTGCAACAGGTGTTCGACACGCATCCGGGGATGATCCTGCGTTCCAGCGACATTGCTGCTTGGCGCGTCAACTGGCAACCAAAGTCACAGAACCTCCGGGAGATTGCCAGCGAACTCAACCTCGGGTTGGACTCCTTTGTGTTTGTGGACGACGATCCAGCTAATCAACTGGAGGTGCAGGCCGCTCTACCCGAAGTCACCGTGGTGCCGCTGCCGTCGGACCCCGCCCAGCTCGCTTCCACGCTCGAACGACTATGGTGTTTCGATGCCACATCGACCACCTCAGCCGACACGAATCGCACGCAGCAGATTCACCAGGAGCAAGTACGACAGACGCTCCGAAATGACGCCATCGATCTGGAGTCGTACCTGGCATCCCTGGAGTTGCAGGTCACCATGCGTAGCGCGACCGCGGCGGACATGCCGCGCGTGGCCCAACTGACGCAGAAGACGAACCAATTCAATTTGTCACTCAAGCGCCGCAGCGAGGCAGAGTTGTGCAGCCTGCCGTCCGAGTATTCCATCTATGTCATCGAAGTCACTGATCGACTCGGCGACTATGGACTGGTCGGCGTCTGCATCCTCATTCGTCCGTCAGAGGCTTCAGAGGGCGTGGAGCTCGAGACGCTGCTGATCAGTTGCCGTGCTCTCGGACGTGGCGTCGAAGATGCGGTGTTGTCCGGAATCCAGGAAGTCGCCGATTCGTGGGGCAGGCATCGCCTGGAAGCCGAGTGGGTCGTAGGGCCTCGGAATCAACCGATCGGAGACTACCTGCGGAGACTGGGGTTTGTTCCCTCGGGGCCGGGTCGGTTTTCGCGGCGCACCAATGATGCGGTCTCACTTCCCCGGCACATCGGATGGGTCGGTCCGCTGACCTGACCCTCGGGAGGGCGAGGCTCCTGCCGAGCCGCATCCACCAATCAGCGCTTCCACTAGCTCGCTGCTCAGCAGGAGCTTCGCCCTCCCCGGAGTTCGGCTCAACCCCAATTTCAAGTCTTGACATGGCTCTCGCCCTGGGCTGTGAGAGATCACTCCGTGGGGGTACAGAGTCGTGACTCACCCGGATCGGCTGACCGTTCACAGTGGACCGTTTCCCCGTTGGATACAGCGGGGTTGCGCTGGCGTTGGGTGGCAGCCACCGCCACACTGTCGCTCGGCGACTGTCTGGTTGAACACGGTCGAGGCGAAAGAAAACCGCCAGGCTGGCGTCGTCGAGTCCATCGTGTTGCATGAGCGAGGTTCCGCAGTTGAGTGCCCCAGAGAACTCGAGTCACGAAGTCATTCGCACAGAGAATCTCTCGAAGACCTTTGTCCACGAAGGGGTCGAGGTCCAGGCATTCCGTGATGTCACTCTGCGAATTCCCCGAGGCCAGATGATCGCGATTATGGGGCCCAGCGGGTCAGGCAAGAGTACGCTGTTGCACATCATGGGCGGGATCGAGGCCCCGACATCGGGTGAGATCTGGATTGATGGTCAGAATCTGGCGGGGCTGAGAGATTTGGATCTGACTCTGCTGCGACGTCGCCGGGTTGGATTTATCTTTCAGTCGTTCAATCTGGTTCCGACACTCAACGTGGTGGAAAACGTGACACTGCCTCTCGTTCTGGACGGTATCTCGTCGCGCGAGGCCGAACCGCGAGCCCGGGTATGCCTCGAGCGGGTGGCGATGTCGCACCGGCTGCGGCATCTGCCGTCGCAGCTCTCGGGCGGGGAGCAGCAGCGGGTCGCGATCGCGCGGGCGCTCGTGATTCACCCATCACTGATCCTGGCCGACGAACCGACAGGGAACCTCGATTCCGCACGCGGTCGAGACATCACCCAGTTGCTGGTCGATGTCGCTCATCAGGGACAGCAGACGGTGGTAGTCGTGACCCACGATATTCGGGTGGCTTCCAAGTCCGATCGTCTGATCATCCTTCTGGATGGCCAGATTCGATTCGATGGCGATCCGAGTCAGGTCTCGCAGTGGATGGCGGCGCTTGAACTGGAGATCAACGGATGATTCCGTGGAGCTTCTGCTGGAACAACATTCGCCTTCGCCCGCTGCGAATCCTGCTGACGGTGCTGAGCATTGCTGGAGCAGTGGCCGCCGTGGTGGCGGTGCTGCAATCGACGGCAGCGACTCGCGGCCAGTTGGCCTCTCTGCATGAGACACTGTCGTCCCGTGTGGCGATGGAAATCGTGGCCACGGACGCTTCGACGTTCGCCTTGCAGGATCTGCCGTCGCTGGATGAAGTGCCGGGGATTCAGGCGGCGGTGCCGATTCATCGCGTCTTCGCGCTGATTTACTTAGGTAGCCAGCATGTACGAGGAATCGCGACGGGAGTCGATCTGGAGCAGTATCGAAGCCTTCGCGATTTCGACATTGTGGCGGGGCGACTTTGCACCGGTCCTGACGAAGCCTGCATGGAGGCCAGTGCGGCGGAACGCCTGGGAGTTCAAGTGGGCGATGTGGTGCAGTTGCGGGTCCGCGCGAGGCGGTGGCTTACTCCCAAAACGATCACCGGGATCATCCGACCGATCGGGTTGGGCGCTCTTGAGGAAACGGCTTCGCTGTTCATGCCGCTGGCCGCTGCGGGTCGGCTAGAGAATGCCGACGGTTTGGCCACTTCGGTCCAGATTGCGATGAAACCGGATGTGAACGCCGATGTGATCTCGGAACACGTGCGGACGTTGCTCCCCAGCCCTCTGAAACTGGTGGACCTCTCGACCTCCGCGAGTTTGAGTGGTCCGACCGAAAAGATCGTCAATGAAGCCCTCAATATGGCCGCCTGGCTGTCTGTCGTGGCTGCGATCTTTATTGTGTTAAACACCTTTCAGATTTCCGTCACCGAACGGCAGCGGCAGCTGGCACTGCTCCGAATCGTCGGAGCCACCACGGGGCAGGTACGGGGCTCGATTTATCAGGAAGCGTTCCTGCTCGGACTTGTCGGGACGGCACTGGGAATCGTTCTCGGGATCGCGGGGAGCCGCCTGTTGGCGCAGGGGGTCCAGAGTGTATTCGGACTGACTGACACGGGACGTGTCACGATCCAACTGCATGCCGTGGTTGCCGGGCTGATCTTTGGTACGGTCGTCACTTTCATCTCAGTCTGGTTTCCGGCAAGTACCGCCTGTGATGAACCACCCCTGCAAGTACTTAAGTCGGCCACATCTCCGAAACGCATTCGCTCCCGGCGCGGTGCGATGTGGTGGGGGTTCGCCATGCTGCTGACGATGGGTGTGATGTTCGTCGGTGCTTCAAAGGGAATTCATCCTGATTTGATGTCGATCGCTGGGATTCACTGCCTGCTGATCTCCAGCACGATCTTTCTGCCCACGCTGATTCGCCCGGGAACTGTGCTGCTGACTCGACTCATCGGACGCCGCTATCCGATCGAGTCCCAACTCAGCCGGAGTCAACTGCTAGACAACTTTGGGCGGACATCACTGACGACTATGGTGATGTTTGTCGTCTCGGCCACCAGTATCAGCATTGGAATCACAACGCATTCTGTGACGGCGGATGTCGAGACGTGGCTCGACCGAACGCTCACCGCCGATTTTCTCCTGCGAGCCAGTCGCCCGCGCGTCGATATGCCCGAAGCGGACTCGCTCCCGGGTGATGTGGATTCACTGATCAGTTCAATACCCGGAATTGAGTCCATCGACCGCATGTCGTTTTCTCTGGCCTCGATTGAGGGAGAGACCGCGACCCTGTTGACCCGGAAGGTGTCGGGGTACGAAACGTTGCCGATCGACCTTTTGGACGGTGACCCGTCTCGGCTGCGGGAGCGCCTTCTGGCGGGAGAGGTGGTGATCGGGTCGGTCCTGGCGGGGAGAATCGACTGTCACATTGGCGATGAAGTGCGGATCGAACTTTCGGGGGTTGGGCATTCGGTTCGAGTGGCTGGAATTGCACGGGAGTATACCTCGGGCGGATTGATGATCATCATGGACCTGACCTCCGCACAGACTCTATTTCCAATCCGTGAAGCGCAGGTCTACGGCATTCGCACTTCGCCGTCTGCCACGGAGTCCGTGGGCTTGGCTCTCCGCGCGGTCTCGCGGGAACACGGACTGATCTTTCAATCCCTGTCTGATCTGCGGGATCTGGTTCGCCGAATGATCTCGGGGCTGACGAGTCGTCTCTGGATGATCCTGTCGCTGGCGCTCATCATTGCGGGCTTCGCGATCGTGAACACCCTCACCATGAGCGTGATTCAGCAAACCCGACAGTTAG
>JANOKO010000024.1:0-2798 GCA_031419335.1 Planctomycetota bacterium | reverse complement strand
CGTCCGCCCACCCCCAGCAAAACCCCAGAATCGGATCCCCCAGAATCAGGCCGTGAATAATCCGCGCTAGTCGATAGCCCTGTGTGCCAGCGGCTCGGATGGTTCACCCCAGAGAACACCTGATATACTCACCTGTTGTGGCACAGCAGGGTAGCATTGGTTCGACCGCATCTGGGGCCTACCTGTGTTCCAACGGCACTGGAGGTTCTCACGCAGGCATTTCTCGCAGCAAGAACCACTTGTGGCAAAGCCACTGCGTTAGAGTCCAAAGCGACTCAACCAGTGATACCCCGCTTGATCGTAAGCACCTCTCACCTCTCACCTCTCACTTCTCATGCCCATCTCCTATTTGCGACTCGACCCGAATCAGATCATCGAGACGGTCGATGTCCTGACTCGGCGTATCCGCGAACGCTTTCCCAAGGCGAATCTGAACAAGGTGTGCGACTCTCTGCTAGAGGTCGCCAAGCACGCCCAGGTGCGATCGAACCAGATTGCCCGGCCGATGTATGCCCTGCGGCTGCTGACGTTGTTGTTCACGTGCGGTGTGGTGTCGCTGTTTCCGGTGATCTACCAGCGGTTTAAGCTGGAGGACTCCCACATCAGCTTGGAAGAGTTGTTGCAGATGGGTGACGCCGGATTCCAGATGTTGTTCGTGATCGGGGCCACGGTGCTGTTCCTGATGACCTTGGAGGCACGGGTCAAACGCCGCCGTTGCTTGCGAGCCATTCACGAGCTGCGGTCGATTGCTCACATCATCGACATGCACCAATTGACGAAAGATCCGGACCGGTTGGTCCTGCCCGGCCCGGACACGAAGTCGTCGCCGCAGCGGTCGATGTCTGCCTTCGAGTTGAACCGCTATCTGGACTACTGCACCGAAATGTTGTCTCTTTCCGGAAAGATCGCCGCCCTCTACATTCAGCACTTCGAAGACCCCGAAGCCGTGTCGGCGGTCAACGATCTGGAGGACTTGACCTCGGGGCTGTCCCGCAAGATCTGGCAGAAGATCATGGTGCTGCCTTCCGCAGCTCGCGACCTCTCGCATCCCGATGTTGCCGTGGTCCCCGCGGTCCCCGGCCCCGGTTCCCCGTCGCAGGAGAGTTCGACGTGATTGAGTGCTGGCAGGATGCCCGACGCGTGGGCTTGAGAGCATTCCATGATGGCTTGTGCGCCTCGAATGTAGAACGGACGCCCACGTCCGTTCCGCCCGGACCTAGGGGTCCAGGCTACATGGGCGCATACCGAATCGTGGAATGCACTCGACCATACGACCTCGACGATCTTCTTCTTGCGTGGGCTAAGGCCCACGCAACGGGGACTCTGGTCCACCTCGCATTATTACTGGGACTCGTCACGGTGGCCGTTGGGTGTAAGGGCGACTTGTCGGAGCCGGCGGTGTCCGAGCCAGTGGCTCCTGTCACGGTGGCCCCGCAGGTGGCTGAGATGAAACCCGCAGCCAGGGATGCTGTGGTGCTGGGTGTCCCTGATCCTGCGAGCGATCCAGCCTGGGATGACTCGCGCGTGGCCGTAGCCCGCGAGGCGTTCCGCGTCCTCATCACTCCAGGCAGCGACCCCGCCGCCTGGGAAGCCGCTCAGAAGCAGATGGTCGATCTCGGGCCGGATGCCATCCCGGTCATGTTGGGCGGACTGGCATCGAAGAACGCAATCGAACGCGAGACAGCGGCCACCGTCTGTGCCCTGATTGGAGCGGAAGATGCCCGCCTGCAAGCGGCTCTGCTGAAATGCCTCTCCGACGAGAGTTCCTTCGTCCGAGCCAACGCCGCTGCGGCCCTCGCTCAAGTCCCCGAATATCAGTCACAAGTCATGGCCACCCTGACCGACCTGCTGGCCGACTCCGATCCTCAACTCCGCAGAATGGCCGCCGCGAACCTCGGCTCGTTCGGCGAAGAGGCGAGTGCGGAACTTCCCAAGCTGACCGCCGTACTCACTGACGATGACGCCGAAGTGGTGACTCCCGTGATCCAACTGCTGGGACGCATCGGCCCCTTGGCCGTGGAGGCCGTGCCCCAGTTACAGAAGATCGCCTTCGAGGAAGACGGCGATCTCAAGCTGGCTGCGGAGCAAGCGTTGTTGTTGATTCAAAGCGACTCTCCGAATCCATTGAAGCCCAGCGAATAACGCGGTAATCGTCTCTCCACCATCGATGCGTAGCGTACTAACCCGCGTGAAGTATAGCTGCGACTCGAAGTCTTCTAAGCGGAGCCAGCCAGTCATTCAGAAATCGCTGTCCGTCAACTCTTTCTGCCCGTGCCGCCCACCCATCGGCGAAAGCAGTCGAGCATACACGCCTGAAGCGATCTGATCCGAAATGATTTTGCATGACCCATCGGCGAAAGCCATAGTCACGCAGCCGGGGTGCTTCGACGACGGACGCGGCGAACGTCCATTCACGGCGTCCTTGAGATTCGTGTTGATCCGGCAGTTCGGCGGGACAGGTTCCTTGCCGAGTGTCAGTGCAGTCTCTTTGCCCCCGCCCGCCAGCCCGAGTCCGCCAGAGGTGTCGCTCAAAGCCAAGCGGAAGTCAGCTCCGTCTCGTATTCCTGGCACGGAGATTCCGAAAGCGATATCCCCCGTGGCATTCGAGATCCAACCCCCTGTTCTGGACTGAGGATCGTAGCTGCGGGTGTTCAGGTTTTCGGAGAGCAGGATCGTTTGTGAGGTGCCATCGGCAGCTGAGATCTGGTCAAAATCGAGGGGAGTGGGAGTTCCCTTCTCGATCATGGCTTCCACCGGGACGCGCCAGAAAATTCCAGTGGAGTAAGCCAACTCGGCAT
>JANOKO010000023.1:0-11068 GCA_031419335.1 Planctomycetota bacterium | reverse complement strand
GGCGAGGGCGAGAAACCCTCGTCCTCCCCATCCTCCCACGCGATGAGGAGCCGCAGCCGACTACGCAGGAGTCGATGTTCAGCTACATCCGCCTGAGCGATGGCGGACCGACCCGCTACGCCGGACCGCGCAGCGAGGTCTCGGTCCTCACCGCGATGGGCAAGGCGGTCCTCGGCGAGACCGGCCCGGTCGATTGGAAGCAACTCGAAAGCCACGACGCGGTGCGGCAATTGATCTCCGAGTTGATCCCGGGGTTCGAGCCGATCCGCGACATCGCTGCCACGAAGAAGGAGTTCCACATCGGCGGGCGGGCTCTCGACACACCCAAGTTCCCGACCCCCAGCGGCAAGGCCAAGTTCCACACCGTCGCCATCCCCGCCGCCCACGATGCGACCGGACCACAACTCCGCCTCATGTCGATCCGCTCGGAGGGCCAGTTCAATACGGTTGTCTACGAAGAAGAAGATCTCTACCGAGGTCAAGACCGCCGCGATATCATCCTCATGCACCGCGATGACATCGCCCGCTTCGGCCTGAAAGTCGACCAGCTAGTCAGCGTGAAAAGCACCACCGGCGAGATGCGCTACCAGCGCGTCCGCGAGTTCGACATCCGTCCCGGCAACGCGATGATGTATTGCCCCGAGTGCAACGTCCTGTTTGGTCGCGAAGTCGACCCGCAGTCAAAGACCCCCGCATTCAAGAATGTACTCGTGACGGTATCAGTGGAGAGGTGAGCCGTCGGGTCGCAGACGTGGAAAGACTCCGGGCGGGGTGCATTCACTCCTGCGAGAGGCCAGCGGAATCGTGCCACCGCCGATCGGCGAATGCACCCAGCTCACGTGAAGCGGGAAGGTTCTGGTTGACGGAGATACCCAATCCCAGCGAAACTGGCTCGGATTCGTTCTCCAGCAGGTGTACCCCGGCGATGCTTTCCACTCCGAATTGCCCCCTCTGCGAATCTCAACGCTGGGAGACTCTGGGGACGCGCACCTGGAAAATGAGTGACATTCCCAAACTCAGTCCGGTGTTGCAGCGGCGGCTCCGCGTGCTGTACGAGGTCTGGTGTCCCGGAGCCGAAGAATTCACCGCGACCAGCGAGTTGTGCCTGGAATGCGGTATGGTGATCTATGCCCCGCGCCCCTCGAGTGCGGACATTGATGCCAAGTACCGCTTTCTCGTCGGCTTGGGGCAGGACAGTGCCATCGTTGCCATCGATAGCGAGTACAACCAGATCCGCGAGCGAAGTCTGTTCAACGTCCTGGCCCCTAATCTCCCAATGCCCACCGGTAACCGGCTGTTGGACTTCGGGGGCGGTGATGGCCGTCTGATGCGGCACTTTATTGATCGGGGAGATCTCGGTTTTGTCGTCGACTATGTAGGCGAAACGCTGCCCGGAGTGACCAAACTCGGGGACACCTTGGAGCAACTCGGTCCGGATGAGAAATTCACCGGGATCATCAGTAGCCATGTCCTGGAGCATGTGGCCGAACCGCTCCAGATCCTCAAACAACTCGTGGCTCACCTGTCTCCCGAGGGGCGCATCTTTGTCGAAGTGCCGTTAGAAATCTGGAAGCGGCCTCCCCTGGATACCGAACCGGTCACTCATGTCAACTTCTTCACCGTGGAATCACTTCGATACATGATGGTGAAAGCGGGGCTGGAACTCGAGGTCTGTCTGGCCGAAGGACTCACCCTTCCCGGAAGAAACGATGCCGTCCTGCGCGCCGTAGGACATCTGGCGAAATCGCCGCAACCACTTCCGCAGGGCGGGGCCGCAGCCGTCCACAAGCTGCTCCGTCCGGGGCTGCTCACGAAGCTGTGGTGGCTCAGTCTGAATCCTCAATTCTTGACGATGGCACTGGCCGCCCGGCTCAAGAATCTGTGGCCTGCGGCTCGAAAGAAATGAGTTCCGTGGCGGCCGGGCAGCCGGGCTTCAGTGCAGTTCCCGGAGGCTGGCGGTGTGCAATGCCGCCCTGAGTTGTGGCCGTCCTATCGGGAGAGCGAAGTTCCAACTGAGCCGCTTCCCGAGAACACGTCGACTCTCGACAGCGGCCACTTCCCATCATCCGCGATAACCGCTCACGAATGCGGATTCGGGATGGATTCGCAGATGTGGCAGACAGGAATGCTCGCCCCTCTGCGGCGAATCCCACTGAGTATTCCAGAGGCAATTTGTCCTAAAACAGGATGCACCCGCGAACTTCACTTGCCGATGATGTATAAATACGTACACTATTTGAGTACGGATCGTTTGTCCACTTCGGCCAGGGGAGATCCCGGGAATGTTGCGATCACTGTTTCTGGATATGAATGCGTTTTTCGCATCGGCGGAACAGCACTGTCATCCCCGCTATCGAGGGCGACCGTTGGTGGTTGCCCCGCTGAAGACTGACTCAACATCCTGCATTGCCGTGAGTTACGAGGCACGGCCATTTGGAATTCGCACTGGAACTCTGGTCGGCGAGGCCCGCAGGCTCTGCCCCGGACTGATCGTGGTCCCCTCCCGCACCGAGTATTACGTGCGGCTGCATCACCAGATTATTGAGGCTGTCGAGCGCGTGATCCCAGTCACCCAAGTGTTGTCAATCGACGAAATGGCCTGCCGCCTGTGGCGAGAAGACCGCCCCCCGGAGGCCGCCATCGCCCTGGCCAAGGACGTGAAAACCTCGATCCGCGACCATGTGGGGCCGACGCTGAAGTGTTCGGTCGGGCTGGCCCCCAACTCCTGGCTGGCCAAGGTCGCCTCCGACATGCAGAAGCCGGACGGGCTGGTTTGCCTCTTGTTAGAGGAGCTGCCGGATCGGCTGTTTGGGCTCGACCTGATCGACCTGCCGGGGATCGGCGAGAACATGGAGCGCCGCCTGCACGCTGCCGGGATCTCGACCGTGCGCGAGTTGTGTACACGTTCGGAGTCGGAGCTGGTCAAGGCCTGGGGCAGCGTGGTCGGAGCGCGGTGGTGGCATCTGCTGCGCGGCGAGGAGCTGGCTCCGATTCCGACTCGCACGCAATCGATCGGGCACGAACACGTTCTCCCCCCGGCCTCGCGCACGGCGAAGGGAGCCCACGGGGTGCTGACCCACCTGATTCACAAGGCAGCCGCCCGCGCGCGGCAGGCGGGCTATCGCGCCGGGAAACTCGCGATCAGCCTGCGATTTGTTGGCTGGGAGGAGTGGCGGGCCGAAACGCGAATGACGCCGCACACGCACGACACGCTGTCGCTAATCCGGGCCTTCGAGCGGCTCTGGGTGGGGCGTTCCCCCGACGTGAATCGCTGCCGGATTATGAAGGTCTCGGCCACGTTACAGGATCTGCGGGCGGAGCGTTCGATCCCGGAATCGCTGTTCGCCGAAGACCGCGAACTGAACACCCTGTCCGCCACGATGGACTCGATCAACCGCAAGTTCGGGCGTCAGGCCCTGGTGCTGGGGGGGATGCACGGTGCGAGAGATTCCGCTCCCGACCGCATCGCGTTCCACGTCATCCCGAACCTAGAGCCGGAGTGCTGCGACTCCAGTCAATTCGGAAGCCGAACGAGAACTCGTGAAGATTGATCTCGAACAGGCAGGTTCCCTCCGGCAGGGTCAACAATGATGACATTGCCGGTTCGCCCCGCCGAACCGATCACAGCGTGCGTCTCGCATGATTGGGGCGGGGTCACCGTGTCTCACCTGACCCCAGCCAGTCTCGGGGTCCGATAAGAACTGCGAGGAACCGTTGGGATAACGGTTCGTACAGACGTGGTCCAACAGGTCCACCACTCAGGGATGGGGATGACATGCGCTGGAGGCTGCTGGTCTTGCTGTTTCTGCTGGTCGGCAGCGGCTGTCAAAGTCCGTGCCCCTGGGGACGAGCGCCCCAGTTGCCATGCTATAACCGCACTATCGATGACTTTGTGGCCTGTAAGGTCGCGCGGGACGTGGCCCGGCAACACATGCATACGTTGTACGAGTCGGAGTGCTGGCCATCCTGTCATTTCCAGGCGGGCTTCGAGCAGGCGTACGCGGATGTCGCTATGGGATGCAATGGGCAGGTGCCTGCCGTAGCTCCGTCTCCCTATTGGAATTCCTGCAAGAGAACGTCCGAAGGGCACTGCAAGGCCGGAGAATGGCTCTCGGGTTACTCGATCGGTGCGTCCCATGCGTTGGCCTGTCGTGGTCCTTATAACAAGGTCATCGCCAGCGGGAGCGCCGGTGCCTGTCCTCTGCACCATGCGAATTCGTGTGGCGTACAAAATGTCGTCCCAGCGAACGGTTGTGGTCAGCCACCTGAGCGTGACAACCGGGGTTTGTCCATGAGCCAGGAACAGGGGCCAAACACCCAAATCACACAAAAAGCGAAGTGAATGGTCGGGGCGGCCCCGAGAGTTGATGGATCAACTCTCGTGTCCAGTACCCCTTACAACAGCTGTGGCATGCAACATGGATGCGAAGCCAATGTCCAAGCGACTGATTGCGATTCTCGGTGGCCTGCTGCTCGGCAGCGGCTGCTCGGCCATGCACTGCTTGCGCGGTGTTCCGGCCGCTTACATGCCTTCCGAGTATTTGGCGGAAAGCCGAGAGGGCAAGTCGACGATCGACTTGAGCCTGCTCCAGCGCACGCAATCCGACCAGTACCGAATCGAAGCCGGAGATGTGCTCGCGGTTTACGCACCCGGGCTACTCGGTCTGGAAGACATGAATCCGAATAAACCCAGTGGCGACAACCCGCCGATTAACATGCCCCAGAATCCGGTCGACCGCCCCTCCTTGGGATTTCCGGTCACGGTCCGTGATGACCATACGATTCAGATCCCCCAGTTGCCTGCGATCGATGTGTATGGACTCACAGAACGCGAGGTCGAAGACCGGCTGCGGCAGGCTGTCCAACAGACGAGTCTGCTCGCCAAAGACACTCCGCCACGAATCGTGGTCAGCATCATGAGGCCGCGCACGTATCGCATTCTGGTGTGCCGGCAAGAGTCCTCCATGGTTCCACCGGCCACCATGCTGGCCGGAACGATCGATCTGGGACGAGCGGGGAAGGGGACTTCGCGCGTGGTTGACCTGCGAGCCTACGAGAATGATGTGGCCCATGCTTTGGCTCAGCCGGGAGTCGACGGATTGCCCGGCCTGGACGCCCGCAATGTGATCTATGTGATCCGGGCTCGCAACGCCCGAGGCCGGGGTGCTTACTCCCCGCACTGCGATCCGCATCCGACTCCCCTGACCCAGAATCGATCCGATTTCACTGGACGCGGACGGGTTGTGCGCGGGCAAAGCCCCCAGCACGGTTGGGGACTCCCCGCGATTTCAGGACAGGGGCAAGGTCCGTATGCTTACATGACGGCCTCGCAGTTCAATCTTTCAGGGAAGGATATTGCCCAGGGGGCGACCGGCCCAGCCCTCATCGAGCCGCTTCCGGGAACCTCTCCCTCACCGGACGCTCGCGGATTCGGTCATTGGGCACCGAGCAATCCCGCGAACCACAATCCCGCCTCTGCTTCCCGTCAGTCAGGGAGCCCGACAGCCTCTCGATACGCACTCAATCCCGTTGCTGTCTCTGAGTCTCCATCAACGCTATCGCCTTACCAACCGGTGCAGTTTTCGGCTCAGCAGAACATCGCTCCGCAGCACACTGCTCCTCAGCACACAGCTCCACCCAGCACCGCTCCGCTCTTTCCAGGACCGCAGAGCCCGGGATCTGCCTCGGGGCCGTTGTCGGCTCCCTTGACCATCGATTCGTCGTCGCAGTCAGGTTCGCCCGTGATGCCCCGTTACCCGATCACCACAACTCCGGGAGTGTCCCAGCCTGTGCCGATGAACACCATCGGACAAGGGCCCGTGATGATGGAATCCGTCGGAGCTGGACACTCGGAACAGGCAACCCACCCACAAGCGTGGCAGCAGGCACTGCAGAGTTTCGATCCCACCATCGAGAACAGCCAGGTCATCAAGATCCCGGTACGTCTGGCCCAGGGTGAGACGCTGAATCTCACCGAAGAGGACATCACGCTGTACGATGGTGACATCGTCTTCATCGAGAACCGAGACACCGATGTCTACTTCATCGGGGGTCTGCTGGGTGGGGGTCAGTACCCCCTGCCTCGGGATCGAGATTTGCATGTGCTCGAAGCGGTTTCGCTGGCCCAGGGGATGAATAGCACCCGCACGGCCAGCCAGGGGCTGCAGTCTTCCGGTGGCGTTTCGGCCCTCAATCGTGATGTCGTTCCCAGTGCCAGCCGTTTGCTGATTCTGCGACAAGTCGGGTGCAATCAACAGATGACAGTCGAGGTCGACCTGTATAAGGCGTTGCGCTACCCCCATGAGAATATTCTGGTCCAACCGAGTGACATGCTGATTTTGCAGTACACCCCGTGTGAAGCTGTTGGGGCATTCGTCCAGCGCAATGTGTTCGAGGGAGCCTTGCTGGGCATCGCCGCCGGGTCACTGCGAAGTGGCACCAGGTAGCCACAGATGTTCCTGGCGGAACCCGGAATGACCTTCTGGTGATCAGCCATGCGCCATTTCTTGCCGGTCGGAGGCAGTCAAATCAGATTCCTCTTGCCCGAAAATGCCACTGTTTAGACGATCCGAATCGATCGCGTGGCCTGGACTTTCCGGGAGGACTCGCCTGCGGTCCGGACTCTCTTCTTCTTCAGGTGCATGGCATGAACGGTGACTTGAACGGGAAACCTGCGCGTCTCCGACTGGCGATCTCGATCGGTTTCGCCGTCACGATGATCGAAGGATGCAGTTCCGCCCGTGTGGTGAGCCAGCAAGAATCCAGCGGCGTGATTGCCATCCCGGCCAATACAGACATGTGGCCATTCCGCTACCGTTCCAAGGCGGAGGCCCTACTCGCTCAGCAATGCCCGGAAGGCTACGTCATTGAATTGGAAGAAGAGTACGTCACCGGACAGTCCACCAACGTCCAGGAAGATCGCCGCGAAGATGAGCACCAGATCAGCAAACGCGCCAGCTTCACGGTCGGATCCACCTCCACCAACACGACCACCACGGACGTGAAAGAATGGCGGATTCATTACAGGAAGAAGGAGGCGGACGAAGAGCGCTCTGCTCAAGATACAAACGCCGACAGCGAATGACATGAGACATCGGCTGCTGACGCTCGGTGCCGAGTCGAAGACTCACTGTTGCGGAGGATCTGTACCCAGCCCACGCACGAATGCAGTGGATCATGGGTCAGACAATCCACTGCTCAGACCCCAATGCCATACACGTAATCAAAGCAGCCCGCAACGTGAGCCAGGGAATCCCTTGGACACGCACATCCAGCTCTCGCATCGGGTCAGTCAATTCAGTGCTTTTAAGCAAACGCCCGGCTTCCAGATCCGTCACTGGATACGCTCAGGGCCTCACCAGGTCTCAATTTCGCGGCCCGCCAAATTTGACGGTTGCTCCGAAAATCAGCATGTCGGCTGCGGCTGTGCTTGTGATTGCTGTTCCAGGTATGGCTCCACCCGGGAGGACAATGGGACCGGTGGTCGAGTTCTCAAAAGCGTGGGTATACGCCAGCGATAGCGACAATGCGTCTGACACCTGGTAGGTCGCACCAGCCGACAGGACATGTTCAATAATGACGGGTGATGCGACATTGGCCGAAGTCTGTCCGGGCGAGATCGGGTTTTGGGACCAACTATAGCCCGCACGTAGCGACAGATCGTCGAAGGCCTGATACTGCGCCCCCAGCGCCAGAGCAAAAATGCTGTTCAGTCCGACCCCCCGTAACGCTCCTGTGGGAGCGAATCCGGAGTCACCGAAGCCGTCAGTGTGGGCGTAATCGAGATAGCGGAGATCCGCTGCGAGCAGCCAGCGTTCGACCCCTTTATACGATGTTCCGATGGAAATAATCGAGGGCAGATCCAGCTGGAACTCAACCACTCGCGGAACTCCCAATTCGTTGGTTGTATTAAACTGGTAAGGCTGGAACCATTGCTGACTCTTGTAGCACGCTCCGAAATCCCAAGCGTCCCCTTGATAGTACGTCCCCAAGCTGAATCCCCCGCCCCAGGCGGTCCGGGAATGCATTCCGGGAGGATACGAAAAGAACCCGTCGCCATTCGCATCGTCGGGAGCTGCAATGACGGCCGGGTCGAGTTGGGCCATGCCAATGTTCAAGAGTGGGCTGAAAGACACGGAGACACGGTCCGTGACCTCGTAGACCAACGCGGGGGCGATTTGCATTGCCTGAAATTGCGAGTATATCGGACCGAACCCCAAGCCGACCGGAGGCGGTGGAGTGAGTATGGGATTCGTGGTGCTGCCCGCATAGTCCAATCCGAAACCAGCCAGCGCGAACACGCCTAACCCATATGTGAAGGGTAACTCTTCCGAACGATAGGACAGCGCGATCGTGGGGAGTGCAAAGACGGATTCTTGGCTATCCGTTCGCCCCGAGAGATCGACGGGGGGGGCACCCGGACCAAAGGTGTTGGCTGGGACGCTTGATGAGACACTCGTGTGAGGGAAGAGCAGTTCTCCCCCCACTTCGAGTTCCGAAAAGCGGAGCCCAGACAGCGTCGCCGGGTTCCACAGTAATGCCCCCGCAGGGGACAGCGGGGCTGCCGTCGACGCGCCTCCCATCGAACGGTTCACCGACCCCGCTCCGGTCAATACAGGCCCAAATTGAGCCGCAGCTTGAGCTGCAGAGAGAATCACAATCAATCCCGCCCAGACACCGTTGCGGACACCTGGATGTTTCAGGTCGACATTCATCACGCATCCTCCATGAGCGCAGACTGATTCAGCTGTGGGTGATATCGACCGGATCGAGCGGAACAGAGTCTTCGCTTCGCGAGGACTGTTGACTATCCAAAAGATACATGCGATTCCATGGATCAATCTCTCTTAATTGGAAAAGTCAGACTCACTTCTAACACGCGCTTACGCGGTTGGGCAGTCCCGCACTGGACACCTCACCAGCGAAACCCTCTGAGGTGAGTGTTTTTACTGATGGTTGGCGTGCAACATCACGTTTGGATTCGAGACCGGAGCGGACACGCAGGTCTGTCCAACCTCGATTCGAGTGTCCTCGTAACTGGCGAATTGTCACTGATCGGAAGGAAATGGCGAACCGCTTTCGAGCGCCGGTCATTGTGCTAGGTGCATTATCACAAACCGTCTTCAGCGAAAAGACAGACAGGAATGTCTGCCCCACGGCTCAGTGGCACAGACATTCCTGTCTGTGCGAACTGAAGACAAAATCTGAAAGTACTCTTAAGTCAACCGGAATTCATTCCTCTCCCCGCGCGTGTCGCTCTCGTTCCAGCGATGACTGCCCCTCGGGCAACGACTCCACGGGGACAGCTTCGACAGTCGGCTCCGGCTTCTCGACCGGAACTGCCGGTGGAATACCACTCGTATTCGGTGACTCCTTGCCGAGCGTCTTCGGGAACAACTCCTGCAACAGCCCCACCGGCACGGCCAGCAGCAGATCGCCGGTCCCCTGAAGCGTGAGCGCGACCAGTTCCCCTTGCGATGTCAGGACCGGCAGGTCGCCCAATGGATCCTTGTTTGTCGACTCCTCCAGTTGCCAGACGGGCGAGGGGCCGGTCGCAATCTTGCGATCGGTCAGGACGACTTTCGATTCGCCGATGGTGAGGCGATGTGCGGGCGAACTCATGTCGTTCCGACCGACGTAGACCTCATCCCCTGCAGAGTAAATCGTGGTCGACGGGGGGAAGAAATGATTGACTTGGATTGCGTCTTTCGGCTGGAATGCCACGAGCCCGGCTCCTCCCTGTTCCACGACGGTCAGGTTCACTTGGCTGCCATCGTCGAATTTCGCAGCGACTTTCCAGTCCTGAAGCAGGCGATCCCACCCACCCGCGAGATGCGTCAGGATGAGTCCGCCCGGTGAAACGACAGCCCCACGTCCGATCACCCGCTCACCACCACCGTCAATCGCTTCACTGTTGCCATAGGCCACAATCTCCACGATCCCCGACCGCCAGCGGAGTTTCTGTTCCTCGGACACTGCGGGTACGGTCTGGGGGAACGGTCGATGACCGCGCCGCCAGGACCGGACGATTTGATCGCTGTCCTCCGTCTCTCTGACCTGCCGCTGTCCACTTTCCGTCTTGATTATCTCGCTGATTGCCGTGTTCACTGTCTGTAAGGTGAGATGATCCCCGTGCAGGGTGTACGTCCCCTTCTCCGTGATCTGGACCGTCGAGCCGGCATGGGCCTCTTCGATGAATCGATTGAGCTGCGGAAGGGTCGTCGGCTCCTTCGTGCGGGCGGTCGATTCATCAATGGCGAAATTGCGTTCCAATTCAAACGTTCCGGCTTTCGGATCGATCGAAATGCGATGGGCGGTCTGATGGTCCGGGGGAGTAATCGTGAAATACTGGTCTCCACGAATTGTCAGTTTCACAGCGGGGTGAGATTCTTGATCCCGAGATGTCAGTGACTCCAGATGCCAGTCCCCTTCGAGTTCGGTGACGACTGGCGAATCCATCGTCCGTCGCAGGACATAGAGATCCGCATGCTGCCCCACGACGAACAGCTCGGGGCGTCTCGATTTGCCGTTGGGATCAAAACAGATGCGGACCAAGTCGACTTTGATCTCGATGATCCCCGGCATCTCCACCCGCTCATCGCCGTCGTTCGGGTTCATGACCAGATCCACCGGTTGCGGCGTTGCGAGTTCGCCCAACTTGATGAGGAAGACTGGTAGTTTGTCTTCCGGGGGTTGCGGTGGGACATAGGACCACGTCATCACGTTGTCGTGGATCTCGGCGATGATCCGCACGCCGAGGGGATTGTCCTGTGGCGGGAATGGTTCATCATCACTCTGGATTTCGACTTCCCACACCCCCTGCAGCTTGGCCAGCATTGCCGCCTGGGGATCCTCTGTCATCGACTGTGCATGTTGCAGTTCCTCCATGATGGCCGAGTTGATGCCATTCGGGTTGTTGACCTCATCATCTTCCGGATGCCGCAGGCTAAGTGACAACTGGCCTTTCGCCTGAGCGATCTTAGCGAAGCTATCCTGCTCAGGTGTGACGTGCAGTGACACATTGCGGGCCCGTTGTTGATTCTGGGGTTCTTCGGAGTTGACCGATTTG
>JANOKO010000022.1:0-1105 GCA_031419335.1 Planctomycetota bacterium | reverse complement strand
CGGCCGCACGGCTTCTTTCGCCACGTTTCGCTGAGCATCCATGCCACAATGACTCCCGTTTGAGGACATCATTGCCCGTGCGCAAATCCCGTGCCAAGTTTTCCGGGGGCGGTACAGATTCTAAAGTAAGTGCCATTGGGCGTCAGCCCCCGGAGTTTTTCCATCGATCGAATCATTCCTGCCGTCAACATCTGCTCGATTCACAACGACTTGTTCTTGTCCGGCAGCTTGCCAAAGTCGTTTCTGAACGCCTGCAACAACATGGATTCCACAAAGCCGGGCGAAATACTTTCGTTCAAGACGACATACTCGATCGTCAATGCCCCATACTCACGACAGAGTTGTTCAAACCACGCTGAGGAACTTACTTTCGATCGTGGTGCCGTTGTGAGACGCTGTGGAATATCCTGCTTTTGCAGCTTAAAGTCCCCTGAGTTCTTGATCGTGCCACTCTTTCCAATGTAGATCACATGGCGATCAACATGACGACGTACGATGTAGACGCCATAGTTTCTCGTGGTGCCCTGGAATTCTTGATTCACAGTCTTGCGAAACGATTCATCAGGCGACAAATACTCGAACGTGCCGGAGCGGAGACAGCATTTTCTGACATCAGCGAGCATCAATTCAAACCCTTTGGGAGTCTCCATCATACCTCCCTATTGTCGACCAGTGAGATGAGAGTTGAAATGTAGAAGGAGCATTCCATTACGTACCTGCCTTCTCCAAATACTTCCGAAAGCACTTCAACGTCTCCGCACTCACGTGATGCTCGATCCCCTCCGCATCATCCGTAGCTGTCGTGGCCGAGACGCCGATGGCCAAGAGAAACTGATAGACGATTTCGTGCCGTTTGCGAGATTCCGCCGCGATGCGGCTGCCCAATTCCGTCAGCGTCATGGGGCCGTACGGCTGGGTGTTCACGAGACCGGCCTTGGCCAATCTCGCGACGGTTTTCGTCACAGTGACATGACTCACACCAAAATGAGCAGCCAGATCCGTGACACGGCAGCGGCCCGTTTGGTCAATGAGTCGGGCGATGGCCTCCACGTAATCTTCGGCGGTCTCCGAAGCGTGGTCATTGCGAATCCGGCTATGGCTGAGT
>JANOKO010000021.1:0-2169 GCA_031419335.1 Planctomycetota bacterium | reverse complement strand
CCGGCATTACCAGAGCGTTTGATGGTGCTGATGCACGAGCCGGGGCGCGTCGAGCGGTATGATTTGGCGAGTGGTGCGTATCAGGGCACGTTGCTCAGTGGGCTTCCGCCAGCGAACGTGTTGCTGCTGGATCGGGAAGGTCGGCTGTTGATTTCCACCGGCTTGCCAGGAGGCGCGGGGACGGTGTTGCGTTTTGATCCGCGCGACGGTGGGCGCATGGAGACGCTCATCGACATCCCGGAAGGTTACGGTGGACGCCTGTTTCGCGCGACCGGGATGGCATGGCAGGGGCAGGATTTGCTGGTGGCCAGTCAGGGCGACGGCAAAGTGAAACGATATTCCTATCCCGCTGGTGAGTGGCAGGCGGATATCGCGTTGGCCTCACCGGGCGGCATGACACAGGTCGCCATGAACGACGGGCGGCTGTTCATCACGGACTTTGTGGCTCAGGCGGTAAGGCGAGGTTCAGAGCAGCTCGATGGCTCGATGAGCGAAGTCTGGGCGCAGCATGCCGGGCAGTCACCGTGGGGTCTGGTGTTTGACGACAAAGGCCATGCGTTTTGGAGCACGTCGGGGAATCTTATCCTGCGTTCGGATGGCACTGAGACCGTCGAGTGGGCGGGCGCGGCGGGAGGACTGAACACACCAGTTGGTCTGGGGCTGGGACCGGATGGGCTGCTCTATGCGGCGAATTTGCATGGCACAGTCACGATCTGGAACACGGAAGTACCGCAAGTCGGTCCGCCGCTTCGCGAAATCGCTGGGCCGGAGGTCAAGACGCCGATCAGCTTTGCGTTCACGAAAGGGGCATTGGCGGAACAGGAGTACGTGTACGTTGCACCGGTGGATTCCCAACTGGCCTCCGCCGAGAAACTGGCCTTCTTTGAATCGAAGATTCGCCCGCTGCTCCACGCGCGGTGCTTGGAATGTCATGGAGCGGAGGCTCAGGAAGGAGGGCTGCGGCTCGACTCGCGGCACGGTTGGGAACAAGGGGGCGAGTCGGGGACGGCTCTCGCGCCGGGCAAGCCAGAGACCAGCTTGTTGATCAAGGCGGTGCAGTACACCGACAAAGATTTGCAAATGCCTCCTGAGAAGTCACTGCCCGCTGATGAGATCGCGCTGCTGTTTGAGTGGGTGCGGCAAGGGGCGATTGACCCGCGGCTTGAGGCGGGTGCTGCCGCTCAGCCGGAGACCAATGACTGGGCTGCCGAATTTCAACAACGGCTCGACTGGTGGAGCCTGAAGCCGCTCGCGAATCCCGAGCCACAGGTGGTGACCGACGAGCGTTGGTCGCGATATCCGGTCGATCGATTCATTCGCTCTGGTCTGGCGACAGCGAACTTGCCGCCTGCTCCAGCTGCCGATCCCGAAGTCCTGTTGCGTCGTCTTTCGTTCGTCTTGACGGGACTACCGCCCTCCCCCGAGCTGCGTGCCAAGTATCTTCAGCAGTGTCAAAACGATGCGGCCATCGCGTATGTCGCACTCGTGGATGAACTGCTCGACTCGCCGCACTTCGGTGAACGTTTCGCGAGGCATTGGATGGACGCCGCGCGGTACACCGACACTTATGGCTACGAGTGGGACGTGCCCGCGAAGGGCGCCTTCGAGTATCGCGACTACTTGATTCGAGCGTTCAATCGTGATGTGGGATTCGACACATTCTTGAGAGAGCAACTGGCTGGCGATCTCGTCGATCCACCTCGGGTGAACACCGAACTGGGAATCAATGAGAGCCTCATCGGCCCGATGTTTTATCACATGGGCGAACACCGTCACGGGACGAGCTTGGCTTACAACGGCGTCCATCAGGAAATGGTCAGCAACAAGATCGATGCCTTCTCCAAGGTCTTTCTGGCAACGACCGTCGCCTGTGCCAAATGCCATAACCACAAATTGGAGGCGGTCTCGCAACGCGATTTCTACGCGATTGGGGCCATGTTCATGACGCCCCGCTGGGTCAGTCGGCCTGCTGATGCGCCGGGCAAGAATGACGCCGCGATTACCCGGCTGAAAGAGTTGCGAGAGCTCATCCGTGACGACCTGGCCAGACAGTGGGGGTCGGTCGAAGTGCCCGTCGCGGTGTGGCGAACTCCGCTCGAAGTCCCCAATGCACCGCAGCCGACGCTTGAGGATGTCGCCTATCCACTCGCCAAGTTGCTCAAAGCCGAT
>JANOKO010000020.1:0-4515 GCA_031419335.1 Planctomycetota bacterium | reverse complement strand
CGTCCGCATCTGCCCCGAACCGGTCCACTGGGGCGGGCTGTCCGGGTGTACCTATACCGAGGGCGTCAGTTGGGGCAAGTTCAGCTCGTCCAAGGACGGCGGGCGTTTTGCCGAGGTTTATGCCGATGCCACCGTGGCGTGGCCGCTGTTGATGAAGGCGGTGTTTGAGACGCTGGATGCGGCGGGGAAGCCCCCGAGTTAGAGATGTCCCGATTCAAACGAACTTGGCGACCTGAAAACACCACGAGCCGGGAGCTGCCTCCCGGCTCGTGGACATTCATCGATCGCATCATCGAATCGACGAGCGTTACGCGTACTCACGGTTCTTGATGATCCCCGGCAGTGGAATCGGGTACTTGCCGTTCGCGTCCGCCTTGAGCGGAGACTCGGAATCAAGGGTCAGGCTCTCGATCCCGGGGGCGAACTCGTGGTCGTTCACATCCGGGTTGAGGAAGTCGGCCAGCGTCCACGCCTGACCCGTGTGAGCTGCCATGCGGCCCATGCTGGTCACGGCACTGGCCATCACGCCCCGCTCCAACTCGTTGTACGGCGTGTTGCTGCGGATTGCAGCCAGGAAGTCATCCCATTCCAACTGGTACGGGTTCTTCTCGGGCTCCGGGCAGGTCCAGATGAGATTGGCCTTGTCGAGGTTGTGCCCCTTGTAGGTCCGGCACTTGGCGGGCGAGTGACCCGCCGTCGAAATGACGGCGACACCCTTCGAGCCGTGGATGTAGCTCGCGAACTCCTGATGGCAGCCCGGCACCGTGCGGCCATCGACGAACATCTTGGTGCCGTCCTTGAATGTGTACTCCATCGCGTAGGAGTCGAAATTCTGGTCGACACAGTCATCGCGATAGTGCCGTCCGCCGACCGCCTGCACCGAGACCGGCCAGTCGTTCTTCATCCAGCACGATTCGTCGATGTTGTGGATCAGGAAGTCGCTGACTGCCCCGCCGCTCAGCCAGAGGAACCCGTGGAAGTTCGCGATCTGATACATCAACTCGCTCTTGCTCTCGGGCGGACGCGGCTTCACAGCTGCGGTCCCGGTCGGTCCGGCCATGCGGTAGGCGCGGATCATCGTCGTTTCGCCGATCTCGCCGCCTTGGATTCGTTCGTAGAGATCCTTGCGAGCATGGCAGTGGCGGCACATGAGTCCGACGCCAACTTTGAGACCCTTCTCCATCGCCTTCTTATTGAGTTCCAGCATCCGCACGCTGGTCGGCCCGTCGATCGTGACCGGCTTCTCCATGAAGATGTTGAGGCCCTTTTCGATCGCATAGGCGAACTGCTGCCAGCGGAAGGCTGCGGGCGTCGTCATGATGACGATGTCACCGGGGCTCAGGCAGTCCATCGCTTTCTTCGAGGCGTCGAAGCCGATGAACTTCCGCTCTGTCGGCACATCCATTTGGTCGGCACTGGGGAACTGCACCGACAGATTGTCGAAGCTATTCTTCATCTTGTGCTCGAACACATCAGCCATGGCCACGAGCTTTGTCGGACCGTTGCTGACCGAGAGCGCGTTGGTGGCTGCCCCGGTTCCACGTCCGCCGCAGCCGACGAGGGCGACTTGCACTTTATTGTTCTCAGCGGCGAACAACAGCGGTGAAGTCGCAGTCAGGGCAGCACCCACAGCTGCGACTTGCGTCGTGCGCTGCAAGAACTGCCGCCGTGAGGTGGTGTTTTCAATTGGTTCTAGCATCTCATGAATCCCCAGAAGTCGGAATGCGTGGTGAGTACTCTGAATGGGGGCTGGGAACTGTCACCGCGTGTGATGATCGAAATTCCAACCCATGCAGCCTCACTGATGTCATTGAGTGTAGCCGATTCGTTCCGAATGGTAACGTGACGAGAGCTGGGACGGTGTTTGCGTCCCAATGGTCGGCGAATTCTCAGGAATCGGCTGTTCGACACTCAGTGGCACCAGACGATCCGTTGAGGCGAGCGGTTCGCCATCGATTCCCCGTTCGACGTGATCGGTTTGCAGGGACCGCTCACAAGTAAACGGCGAAACCAGCGATTTCGGAGAAATCGCCGACAATCCCGAGGCGTATCCCGTGATCGGTGTAGCCGACCACGAGTGGAGGTTTGGATTCGGAAAGAGTAATGATGCAGTTGGTTTCCTCGGAGAAGCGAGGTGCTGAGTGGCTTCCATTTCAAAGCGAGTCTCAGTGCCAATTGTCAGTCGGAGTTTTTGACAGTTTTTGTTGTCATAAATCACATGCCTCACTATGATGTGTGTAGTAACAACCGACATCTAACAGGCGATTGCCTCTCTTTCCCATGCGATTCACCTTGGAACATGACGATCGTGCGTTCCTCGCCGACCTCCGCAAGAGCGGGGGAGCGACGGTGCAGGCGTTGTGCGACCGCCAGAGAGTCACCGCCACGGCGATCCGCCAGCGTTTGACGCGGTTGCAGGCGTTGGGGTTGATCTCTCGGGAAGCATCCAAGGGGGAGCGAGGGCGGCCTTCGCATACCTATGTCGTGACAACGGAAGGTCTTCGCCAGCTAGGAGATAACTACCGCGATCTGGCTCTAATGCTGTGGGACGAGATCACGCTCATCGACGATGACGCAGTCCGTTCGCGACTGATCGGACGGTTGCGGGACCGGCTGGTGCAGACCTACGGCAGGGATGTGAGATCGGTGTCGTTATCGGATCGGTTGGAGGAGTTGCGGGGGCTGTTGACGACGCTGGGCTTCGATGTGGAGTTGCGGCAGCAGGGGGGCGAGTTGCTGCCGATTCTGCGAGAGAACTCCTGCCCATATCACGATATAGCATCGCGAGATGCGTCGATTTGTGATCTGGAACAGACGGTCTTCTCGGAGGTTCTGGGGGTGCCGGTCCACCGCACGCAGTGTTGCCGGAATGGGGACCAGTGTTGCGAGTTTTCGGCGACTCAGATCGTCAGCATGCAGGTGGCGAGTTGAGAACGGTTTCTCGCGAAACATAACCGGCGGAAGTTGATTCACGAGTGGAGGATCGGGCGGTACAGTGGGGGATTCGAGATCGAATTCCCACCGCCCCCTGGAGAGAGACAATGACCTGGATTGAAGGTCGGTTCGAAGAGAATGTGGTCACGACGACACTCGAGCAAGCGATGAACTGGGCCAAAGAGTCCAGCATCTGGCCGATGACGTTCGGGTTGGCGTGCTGCGCGATCGAGATGATGGCGACCGGAGCCAGCCGGTTCGACATCGACCGGTTCGGAGCGGGGGCGTTCCGGGCCACGCCGCGTCAGGCGGACCTGATGATCGTGGCCGGGACCGTGACCTACAAGATGGCCAGTCGGGTGCGTCGACTGTACGAGCAAATGCCCGACCCGAAGTACGTGATCGCCATGGGGGCCTGCACCATCGGCGGCGGCCCGTACTTCAAGCATGGCTACCATGTGGTCAAGGGGGTCGACCTGGTCGTCCCCGTCGATGTCTACGTCCCGGGTTGCCCGCCTCGGCCCGAGGCCCTACTCGAAGGATTGATGCGCATCCAGGACAAGATCAAGGCCAAACGCATCGGCAAGGGCGTCCAAGAACTGCTGCCCGTCCCGCACCACAGCGGATTCGCCAAGCACCCGGACTACATTCAGGGGTAACCAGGGCTCGAACCATGTCCACCGCCACCGTCCCAAGCCTGATTACTGCTGAACAGTTTGCCGAGATGAATCTCGACGGACCGTATGAGCTCGTGGATGGAGAGATTGTTGAGATGACACGACCGGGGGCTGTTCACGGGTTCGTCTGCATGAAGGTCGGTGGACGACTTGATATCTGGGCCGAGTCGACAGACTTCGGTTGCGTGATCTGCAATGATGTCGGTGTCGTTACCAAGCCAAAGTCCGTTCGAGGCCCAGATGTGATATTGATCCCGTGGAGTCGTCTCCCGGGTCGCAAGTTGCCCAGCGGTTGGTTCGAGAATCCGCCGGTGTTAGTCGTGGAGGTTCTCTCTCCCACAGACCGCTGGGAAGCGATGCTCGCGAAGACTGCGGAGTATCACGACGCCGGGGTCGACGAGGTCTGGGTGGTCAACCCCGCAACACGGATGGTCACGGTCTTTGAACCGGACGCTGATCCGAACAGGTTCTCTGCGGATGCGGTCTTGACCTCTCGACATTTGCCGGGCTTCGAGTGTCCCGTGGCTGTGTTGTTTCTGCCGGAAGGGGAGGGCTAGATCGTGTCCACCGCTACCGTGCCTTACACAGCCGCAGCTCCTGCACTGGTCACCGTTGAACAGTTTTTCGAGATGAATTTCGAAGAACCTGTGGAGCTTGTGCGTGGAAAAGTGGTACCCAAGTACCGCTGGCGAGAACAGTACTCATCGCAGGCCTATGGAAGTGTCTGTTCTCGGATTACTTCGGCACTGACGAGATGGGCCGATGCCGGGCAATACGGACAAGTCGTGATCGCCTTCGACCAGAACATCCGTGTCGTCGATTCTGACATGACCGTGCGAATTGATGTGGCGTTCTTCCCGAACAGCGTACTCAGTGATGGACAGTTCGATTCGGAATGCCCGCC
>JANOKO010000019.1:0-3781 GCA_031419335.1 Planctomycetota bacterium | reverse complement strand
GAGCACCGTCAGCACGGCCAGCTCCCCTAAGAGGATGCCCGAGATTTCCGCTCGCGAGAACCCAATCACTCGCAATGTTGCCAGTTCTCGGCTGCGTTCGGCCAGAGAAATCCGCGCCGCGTTGTAGACCACTCCAAACGCAATAATCATCGCGAACCCGACGTTAAACATCCGAATCCGCAGCAGGTTCTCGGCAATCGTCTCTCGAAAACTCTGGATCATCGCGACTTTGATCGAGACGCCAGCCACCTGCGGTAGCCGCTTCAAATCGGTATACAGCTGATTCACCCGCTGGCTGTCGACGGTGACGAACGCTCCGGACAGTGAGTCCCCTTCCTGCATCAGCCGGTGAGCTGTCTCCAACGAGACGTAACACGACAGCCCCGAAAAATCGTCGACCACTCCCATCAACTGCAGTTCGCGATGAGGGCGATCCCCCTCCAGAACCTCGACCATCACGAAATCGCCAATCTTCAGTTCCAGCACCTCGGCCAGTTTGGTCGTCATCAGCACCCCATTTTCCGGGATCGCTTTCTCGGATCGCATGATGTCGACCGCCTTGAACAACTCATTCCCCGGCGGCAGTCCTTGAATGGCCACCCGCCGCGAGTGGTGCCCCGACCGCACACGTACCGCTACCGACCGCATCGGAACAACCGCATGAACTCCCGGCAGGTTCTCAATGTCATGCAGGGCTTCTGCCGTCGTGGGGCGAACGAAAGTGACCATCAAGTCATGCCGCTGAGCATGTCGGAACTGTGACTCCATCACGTAGTCCACCGCATCCTTCGCATAACTCCCCAGGATGATGACTGCCACAGCCGTTGAGATTCCCAAACACGAGAGCCCCGATTTGATGGGTTGGCGCTCCAGGCTCCGCAAGATCATCCGCATTGTCTGTGGGATGAACCGCTGAAATCCGATTCGCTCCAGGATCGTCGGACGAAAATCTCCGGGCGGTGCCGGACGCATCGCCTCCGCCGGTGGAAGCCGGACCGCCTGCCACACGGAACCAATCGTCCCGAGAACGCCGGCAGCCAGACTGACCCCGAACGCCGAGAGCGCCACCTGTGAGTCGAATCGAAAATCGAGGTGCGGGAAGCGGTACAACGTCGTATACAACTCCGAGAGTTTCATCCCCATAAACGTTCCCACCGCTGTCCCACCGATGCCGCCGGTCACGACGACCACCGCCATCATCTTCATATAGTGCAAGCCGATCACCCAGCCGCTATATCCGAACGCCTTGAGGGCGGCGATCTCCTCGCGCTGCGACTGGATCATTCGCGACAGCACGACATTCAGCAGAAACGCCGCGACGGACAAAAAGATGGTCGGGCCCACACGGGCCATGCTCTTCAGTTGCTCCATCTCGTCCCGCAGGTAGCGATGCGAGCTGTGGTCGTTACGGTCATAAGCCCCCAGACACCCGTAGGGTTCCAGCAACAAGTCGATCTGACGAATGACTTCGGGGAGACTGGCATCGACCGAGACCGACACGCACAGATTGTTAAAGGCCCCCTGCATATCAAACGCGGCTGCGAGATCCGTCTGCCCCATCCAGAGAATGCCGAACCGGTGATCATCGGGCAGGACATCTCCCTCGCGAATCTGAAAGATGAACTCGGGTGAGATGGCAATCCCCACAATATTCAGCGTCCGCTCCCGCCCGTTGATCACTGCCCGCAACGAGTCGCCGGGCCGCAGTTCGTGTGCATCCGAGAACGCCTCGCTGACGATCACCTCACCCGACTGATTCGTCTCGATGTACCGCCCGCTTCGCAAGTGCAGCCCGTTCAGTCCCGGCAATTCATGCTCGGGAATCGAAATCAGCCGACCGATGGCGGGCTCGGGAAGGTCTTCCAAATCGAGCGTCACATCCGCGAGAATCCGTGGCGCGACCTTGGCCACTCCGGGAATCTCCGCGATCCGCTCGACCACCGACAGCGGTGCCCTCGTCACCCGCGCGAAGACATCTGAGAACCGGTAGCGAGCGTAATACTCCGCCTGGTTCCGTTTCAGCGTCGACAGCGTACTGAGCGACATCACAAACGCCGCGACTCCGCACGCAATCACCAGCGCAATCGCAGCGAACTGCCCCTTCATGTGCAGTAGATTGCGAACAGCCTTGCGGTCGAGTGCGGCGAGCATGGGAGGTCGGTGTCCCCAGTAGGATGGGCAATCCTGCCCGTCCCCGAACGATGTTCGAGTGTCGAGAGCGGGTGACGTGGGGCGGTACTCGATCAAATGGACTTGGTTTGGTTGTTCACCCACAGCGGGGACGGGCAGGATTGCCCATCCTACTTCACACGACTGCTGGCAATGGCATCGAACAACCCTTCCCAGGTGGCCTCGCTGGCGGTGACTGTCACCGGCAGTCCGGCTTGAGTCGCAGCGGCGGCCGTGATCGGGCTGATGGCGGCGAGGCGGATCGACTGACCCAGGTGGCTGCGTGCCTCAGTGGGGATCAGGCGAACCAGGCTCTGGGCTCCCGAGGGACTGCTGAGGCAGATCCAGTCGAGTTCGCCCGCGCGGAGCAGTTGCTGCACCTGTGGCGTGAACTCGGTGGCGTCGATGTTCTGGTAGACCGAGAGTTCGGTCAGGTCGGCTCCAGCAGCGCGAAGAGCTTGCGGCAGGACATCGCGTCCGCGCGAGGCTTTCACCCACAGCACTCGCATTCCAGCGACTTGCTCCTTCAACGCAGCGGCCAGTGCCTCCGCACGGAACTCTTCCGGAACGAGGTCGGCCTTCAGGTGCCAACGGGCCAGTCGCTCTGCTGTGGCCGTCCCAATCGCCGCCAACTGGCATTGACCGAAGCTGCGGCCATCGCCGCCTCGCTCCCACAGTCGAGCGAGGAATGCATCGATCCCGTTGACGCTCGTGAAAATAGCCCAGTCGAACGTCTTCAGATGAGCCAACACAGAGTCGACCTCGGTCCAATCGGTGATTGGCTCGACGGCAATCGTCGGCATCAAGATCGGCTCAGCCCCCAGTTGTCGTGCCCGCCGCAACGACTCTTCCGCTTGCCCCACGGGGCGCGTGATCCCGATCCGCAAGCCATGCAGCGGACGCTTCTCGACCCAACTCGCTTGCTCTCGCAACCGCACGCAGTCGCCCACGATCAGCAGCGAGGGCGGCTTCAGCTTGGCCGCTTGGGCCACCTTCGCGATGGTCGATACGGTGCCAGTCACCACTTGCTGCCGAGGTGTCGTCGCCTGGCACACGACCGCTGCGGACTCGGTGGGGGAGCGACCGGCCTCGATCAGCGACTGCGTGATCTGCTCAATCCGATGCAGCCCCATGTAGAACACCAGCGTGCCAGGGAACTGTCCGAGTCGTTCATACGGAAGCGCACTCTCGGGCTTCGTCGGGTCTTCATGCCCGGTGATGAGGGCCACCGCCGACGCATGGTCCCGATGCGTCAGCGAGATGCCCGAATAGACCGCAGCCCCCGTCGCGGCGGTGATGCCAGGGACGACCTCGAACGGGATGCCCGCTTCGGAGAGCGCGACCGCCTCTTCGCTGCCGCGTCCGAAGATGAACGGGTCGCCGCCCTTCAAGCGGACGACCGTCTTGCCTTCGCGAGCGGCTGCGATCAACCGTTGGTTGATCTCCGACTGTTCGAGGTGCCGACTCCCGGGGCCTCCCACGCGAGCTGTGCGCTCAGCAGTCGCGTGCGAGAAATCCAGCAGTTGAGGATTGGCCAGCCCGTCATACAGAATCAGGTCGGCCAGTTGTAGGCACTCCAGCCCGCGCAACGTGAGCAGACCCGGATCGCCGG
>JANOKO010000018.1:0-2246 GCA_031419335.1 Planctomycetota bacterium | reverse complement strand
ACCTGAGTGACTTCGGGAACACTGATGAAGCTCGGATCGTAGAACTGGAGAATCACCTCAAAGGTCTCTCAACCCGCAATTGGGGTGAACTGCCCGGCACGCTGAAGACCGAGATTCTCCAAGCCGCTCGCAAGAAACCGGATGGCGACTACGCCAAGCTGATTCGCCAGTACTTCGATGAGATCTCGAAGACCCAGCGGCCTGATTTGCCGGGAGCCGGGATTCCCGCCGCCCCAGGAGCCAAGCCATGACTTTGACCCGGCGAGATCTGTTTCGTTTAGCCATCGCGGGGGGGGTGCTCGGGCGCCATGGCACGGCGCTAGCTGTGGATGCCGACACGCAGAAAAAAGTCGACGACGCGATCGTGCGGGCCTTGGACTTTCTGGCCTCGCAACAGCTCCCCGAGGGAGCCTGGCGCAGCGATTCGTATGGGGAATGTACGGCGGCCACTTCACTCGCCTGCATGGCCTTCATGTCTGCGGGACATACTCCGGGTGTGGGCCCCTATGGCGACCTCATCAACAAGGGCATCCGCTGGGTTATGTCGCGTCAGGAGGACAACGGCATGCTGATTGCCAAGCGCAGCCACGGACCGATGTACAGCCACGGGATCAGTACACTGATGCTGGCTGAAGCGGTGGGTATGGTCGACGAGTCGCAGTCCAAGCTGCTCAAGCGATCACTGGAACGCGGCATTCGGCTTATTCTGGAGTCGCAAGCCTACGAAAAGGACCACCGTCATGCCGGAGGTTGGCGCTACCAAGTTGACAGCCGCGATAGCGATTTGAGCGTTACCGGGTGGCAAGTGATGGCCCTTCGCGCGGCGAAGGATGTCGGCTGTGATGTTCCCGCCGAAGCGATCGACGCTGCGGTGGCCTATGTCAAGAATTGCTCGACGAGCGATAAACGCGGGTTCGGCTACCAGCCGGGGAGCGGGGCGACTCCGACGTTAACGGGTGTGGGCATCACCTGTTTGGAAGTGTGCGGAGCCCACGAGTCGGAAGAGGCCCTCGGGGCGGCCAACTGGCTCAAGACCAACCCCTTGCGGCTCGATAGTAACTACTGTTTCTACGGCATCTATTACACCGGTGTGGGCCTCTTCAAGTTGGGGGGAGAGCATGCTGAAAAGAGCCATGCTCACCTGTGCGAGTTGCTGCTTCCGGTTCAGGAGCCAGCCGGTTCGTGGAACCCAGAGCATGGCAGCGAGCGCGGGGTGGGCAAGAGCTACGCCACGGCTCTGGCAGTTTTGGGTCTCGCCATCGAGTACCGTTACTTGCCGATTTACCAACGGTAAAGGGGGCTGAAGTTGAGGCTTGAGACTGCTCCCCTGCCGGAGAATCGAATTCGGACTGAACTCAACTCTTGACGGATTTCGACTTCTCCTCCCAACCGCTGCTCCCCGCACAATCGGGCATGGGTTTGCGACCCGTGAGTGGAGTGACGAGATCCTCGCCCTCCTCCGCAAGTTAGGCTTGGAGACTGGTGCCTGGCCCCCGCTGCGCACCTCGTGGGCCTTCGGAGTGGTTTGTGTCTCCCCTCGTTGTGACATTCTGGCTGTCGTTGATTGGTCTCGCATATATTTATGCGGGCTACCCACTGCTGATTTGGTTGCTCGGTCGAATCTGGCCCGCACAGCGACTCAGTTCGCCCTACACCGGTTCCTTATCGATCGTGATCGCGGGCTACAATGAGGCCAGCAGGCTCCCTCGTAAAATCGAGAGTGTGTTGTCCTCCGACTGTACTGTACAGATCGAGGAGGTGTTGATCGGCTCCGATGGCTCCGATGACAACACCGCTGAAGTCATCGCTGCATACGGCGACTCACGAGTGAGATTGGTGGCCTTCACCCAGCGACGAGGCAAACCTGCTGTGCTGAACGATCTCATCCCTCAGTGCCGATCCGACCTCGTGGTGCTGACCGACGCGAGGCAAGCCCTGGAACCCTCAGCGCTGTCCCGGTTGGCGGCCTGCTTCGCCGATGAGCGTGTTGGCGTCGTCTCTGGCGAACTGGTGTTCCGCACCGCGAACACGGACAGCACAGCTGCCGAGGGGATCAGTGCGTATTGGATGTACGAAAAATTCATTCGCAAATGCGAGTCCGGATTTCGATCAGTTCCCGGAGCGACGGGAGCGTTGTATGTGATCCGTCGGTCACTGTTCCGTCCGATTCCGGAGCAGACGCTGCTGGATGATGTCGTGATTCCGATGCAGACGGTTGAGCAGGGATACCGCTGTCTGATCGAGGC
>JANOKO010000017.1:0-1085 GCA_031419335.1 Planctomycetota bacterium | reverse complement strand
GCCGAGAAGCTGTCGATCGCCATTCAGAACGGCTGGCGACCAGACCTGAAACGGCTCGAACAGATCGATGACATCAGCCAAATGCAGCGGGCAGACTACCAGGAAGCCTGGGCCTGGGTCCATTATTGCTTGCAGGGCACTCCCGATGGTCCGCAACTGCTGATCGAATATCTCCAGTCCCTCGAACAGGCGACTCACGCTCCGTCGTTTGCCAGCCGCGTGACCAGTCAACTGCCGGAATCTACGGAGCGTCTGACCGTACATGTGGCGAGCTTGAATTGGACGATCATGCAAGCGGGTCATTCCGTCCGGTAAGGCGAGCGGCCAATGAAAACCTACCCGCGAGACTTCCGAAGGAGTGTGGTCGCCATCCTACGCAGAATCCCCTGGGCATCTCGCCCCGAAGGGGCTGGACTCGATAGCCCAGGGCGCAGCCCTGGGAACACATAGCCTCCTCAACCGATCAAGGCCCAACGGGCCGTCACCGGCTGGCGGAATCGAGTGACCGCCCGTTGGGCCTTGCGGAAAGTATGGCTTCTGATTTCCCAGGGCTGCGCCCTGGGCTTTCGAGTCAGGCCCCGTTGGGGCCAAGGAGCGAAAACCTGCGTACAATGGCGACCACACTCCTTCCGAAGTCTCGGAAGACTTCGGAAGTCTATTGGTACGCGAAATCTCGCCGCTCGCCTAACTGCGTTCGCCCGAACGCGGGTTCTTCGCAGCGGGTTGCGATCATGTGTTTTAGGGGCTGTGAGCGCCCCTCGAGCGCAGCCAGTTGTTATGGCAGCTTGGGCAGCTTGAAGCCCCTCTTCTTCGGTGGTATGACCTCTGCGGGGACATCGTCCACTGGCGTGCCCGGATCGGTGACGGGGACATCGAGCCCGGTGGTCGACTTGGGGACGGAGACACGGCCCCGCAGGAACATCGGGGCTGCCACCGTGACAGGCATGACCCGCTTGATTCCCTGTTCCCGGATCGAGAACCCTCCTTCACCCGGCTTTGGCCCCAGAGTTCCCACCACACCTTTTCCTGGTCCACTGATCATGATCTCCGAGCCGACCGCATGGATTTCCATGTCGACAGGATTC
>JANOKO010000016.1:0-1189 GCA_031419335.1 Planctomycetota bacterium | reverse complement strand
TGGCGGAATCGCTCGTCGGTCGGGTTCCCAAGTCCCGAACGAACGACGTGATTCTGTTCGACGTGGCCAGCCGCGAACACATCGTCGGCTTCAACCCCCTCGCGTGTGCCGACCCCGGCCGCATCGATCAGGTGACATCGGGTGTGGTCTCGGCGTTCAAGAAATTGCACGGCACGTCGTGGGGCCCGCGCCTCGAAGACACGCTCCGCAACGCCGTCTTCGCTACGGTCGAACGCGGCGGCAACCTCTTGTCACTGATGCAGCTGCTCGGCGAGAAGACCTTTCGCGAGCGAACCGTCCCGTTGATCCGCGACCCGATCGTGAGGTCGTTCTGGGTGCATGAGTTCGCGTCGTGGTCCGACAATTACCGCACCGAGGCCGTCGCCGCGATCCAGAATAAAATCCGCCCGTTCCTGACAAACACCACAATCCGCAACATCGTCAGCCAGCCCGGTCGGTCGCTCGACCTGCGGCGTGTCATGGACGACGGCAAGATCCTGATCGTCAATCTCAGCAAGGGCCGCCTGGGCGAGGACAACTCGACGCTGCTCGGAGCCCTACTCGTCACCAGCATCCAGCAAGCTGCGATGACGAGGGCCGACATCCCCGAACCCGACCGCCGCGACTTCAGCCTCTACGTCGACGAGTTCCAAAACTTCACCACCGGCAGCTTCGCCAGCGTCCTCAGCGAGGCCCGCAAGTACCGCCTCTCCCTGATCGTCGCCCACCAGTATCTGTCTCAGCTCGACGACCAAACCGCGAACGCCGTCTTCGGCAACGTCGGCTCGATCGTCGCCTTCCAAGTCGGCACCGACGACGCCGAGCGCCTCGCCCAGCAAATGAGCAAACACCCTGGGCAATTCACCCCCGAAAACCTCACGGGGCTGCCGAAATACACGGCCTACACCCGACTCCTCATCGACGGCATGCCCAGCGGGCCGTTCTCGATGGGGACATTACCGCAAGTCCCGCATCAATTGGACAGCATCGATCCCATTCCCTGATGCTGTTCCAAGTGTTCTCCAGCCCCGATTGGAGTAAAACTTAATCATTTCTGCGTCTTCGATTCTCACAACGACTACGGCACACTTCCGACCCAGGCATCGAGCAAACTCCTCGGCGTAACCGTTCATCAATGGGAACAGGCCGAGCCTGCGAAAGCCTGGACTCACAGCACCTCGATCTATCA
>JANOKO010000015.1:0-12444 GCA_031419335.1 Planctomycetota bacterium | reverse complement strand
GACCTGAACAATTGGGGGAAGTCCGGATTCCTCGGACCGATGCACATGCCGTTTCGCCCCGATGGTGCGGCGCGACAGAATCTGTCACTGAACAAAATGGTCACCGAGTCGCGGTTCGGCGAGCGAAACGATCTCCTGGCCGGGTTTGACCGGTTCCGGGCCGAGACCGACGCCAAGGGTATGATGGAGGCCCTCGACAGCTTCGAGCAGCGAGCCGTGTCGCTGATCACCTCGGGCAAGGTCGCTGCGGCACTCGACACTTCCAAGGAGGCTCCCGAAGTTCTCGAACGCTACGGGATCAAGAAGAACCGTGAGAACGACCGATTCCTGTTGGCTCGCAAGTTGATTCAAACTGGCGTACGGAGCGTCGCCCTCTCATGGGGTGGATGGGATACGCATGGGCAGAACTTCGAGTCGATGCGGAAGCAACTCCCGGCCCTTGATCGGGCTTTGAGCGCTTTGATTGAGGATCTGGAGAACCACGGACTGCTCGACAATACGATCATCCTCATGTCGGGTGAGTTCGGGCGTACCCCGCGTATCAATGGGACCGCTGGTCGAGACCACTGGCCTCAAGCGGCGTTTTTCTGGATGGCCGGTGGTGGACTGAAGACCGGCCAGGTGATTGGCTCGACGAATCGCCTCGGAGAAAAGGCCGACTCCCGCCCAGTCCATATTCAGGAAGTCTTCGCGACGGTCTACCACCAGCTTGGCGTCGACCTCGAAGTGAACCAACTGTTCGACACAGCGGGTCGTCCGCAGTACATCCTCGATCACCGCCGACCGATTGCGGAACTGTTGTAACGACACCTGAAATCAGAATCGTCATTGACAGGTGGCTCGCTCCCCGTCGGAACTCATTCCGAGAGGGTGACGCTTGATCCCCGGAAAAGGCAACCTGTGCCTTGTTTCTTGCATACCGCCGCACCCGCGGCGGAGTTAAATGCAGCCAACGCTATCGCTCTTCACTGGACCAGTCTCCACCGGGCGAGTCCCCACAGGTTGCCCGACAGGAACAAGGAACAGAGTCCCAGCGACCAGTGCTGCGAAAGTGGTATAGACCAGCGTAAAGCACCATTCCGGGAGTTCAAAGAACAGAAGATCATGCACCCAGTTCGCGACGAAGCTGCTTGAGTTGGTCGACTGTCCGGCCCGCTCGCGCAGGACATGCTCCAGTGTGGTCAGAGGACACTCCACCCCTACCCAGGCCTCGAACACGACGATGAGAATCATCGCCAGATGAGCCCCACGTAACCAGGGATTCCGAACCCAATTCCAACTGCGAAAGTACCCCGCCAATACGACAATCAGGCCGAACACGACAAACGCAACATAAGCCAGATGCAACGTGACGGTGACATCTGCGGCGATGCGATAGAAGGTCTCCATACGAGAAAGATCGCTCATCGAGAGGGTTATTCCCGAAATTCCACCGATGATCCCGGCTGCGCTGGGTTGAGGTCGAGATGCGTCATCGACATGGAAATCGGGGCAACGTGGCACAAGTGTATGCATCAGAAAAGTAGGCGGCGGCAGAAATTGACCGCGGTGCCTCATGCCGCAGGGTTTGTGAGCACCAGATGAACCCAGATGAAAAGGCGAAACGACCAGAGCAACTTGTTCTCGATCAGTCTCTTCATCTGTACGACTCACCCCCAGAATGTTCGCACGCTGCGCACATTTCAAGTGGCTGGCCGACGACCGCGAGGCGAGGATATGGCCGCAAAAAACTCAAACAGACGCACAAGGTACGGTCCGCCCTGTTTGCGTCTTTTTGAGTTTTTTGCGGCCCTCATTCCTGTCCCTCAAGTTCGGATGCGGCCCGTGGCCGCGCTGGGAACATCCGTGTTCATCTGCGTTCATCTGTGTTCATCTGCGGCTCACAAACTCCTGGTTTTCTCCAGGCCTCCGTGCCATATCTCCGTCTGCGGTTTGAACAGTGTGTCTCACGCGAAGGCGCGAAGAACTCGGACAGCCAGAACCTCCGCGCCTTCGCGTGAGACACGCTGAATTCCGGAATCGAATCAAGTAGCCATCTCGGCGGCGCGTGGCCGACCGGCAATCCAACAGTTTATGTCGTTAGAGCAGTTTCAGAATTCGTGTTCAGTCAAGAGGTTGGAACACTAATCTTCGCTCATCCACACTAATCCAGAACAGAATTCAATCAGAATCGGATCAGCGGAGATTAGCGGAGATTAGTGTTCCAATTTCCTCCTCCTGTCGCTTGTTGGACTGAAGACCAATTCTGAAGATGCTCTAGCTGCCTACTTTCGGGACGCACACGCGGGCACCACCTGACGGGAGGCACTCTTATCATTCATTTGTTCGCTACGATAAGATGATAGCGCGTTCGCAATTCACCTGTGTGCCTGTTCTCTGGAACCGTGGCTGATGTCTGGTCCGCCTCTTGATCGTGGTCGCAGCATCGTCGGGCCTGTTCCTACGTCACCTCCTCTTCGCAAGCAGAGCAGTGTTCGGCAGGAGGCCGATACACGAGCCGAGTTGCGGCAACAACTGATCGATGGCCCACGCCAGGAGATCCGCCACAGCTTGCCGGGTTTGGGTGTGAGTCTGTTGGTCCATTTGTTGATCATTATCATCCTGGGCTTCACTGTCTTACGAGTGGATCGGACTCCCCCCGTTGTCCCCGTCGACCTTTGGTTGGGTTCGGATGCCTCTCTCGTGGATGCGGATTCCCCCCCCACTGTGGAAATTGCACTCCCGTCGCTCGCCGATGAAATGCGAGCCGCGGCTCGTCAGGCCGCAGCCAATCGACCGATCGTGGTCCCCGACGAACACGCCTCGCCGACGGTCAACCCGGTCAATGTCTCGGGGGTGTTGGGTGGACGGGGTGGTGGGGCAGGTGGTGGGACAGGGTCCGGCATCGGCACAGTTCCGCCGGTGGAGAGTGAGTCGCGCGATCCCGCGCGGGATGCGCGCGATCGAGCTCTCGCCTGGATCGTGCGGCAACAACAACCCGATGGCCACTGGAGCATGACTGGTCCCTACACGGAAGGAGCCCAGAGTCGCGAGGCCGATACCGACTCCGGAGCGACTGCGCTCGCGCTACTGGCCCTCTTGGGTGATGGACACAGTCCGACAGCGGGCAAGCACCAGAAGACCGTCGACAAGGGGGTCCGCTGGTTGATCGGTCGTCAGAAGCCCGATGGAGATTTGTTCGACAGTGATGAGCAGGGGCGCTCGGCCCACTTCTATGCTCACTCGCAAGCGACAATCGCCCTGTGCGAAGCGCTGTCCCTTTCAGGAGACGAGTCGATCCGACCCGCAGCTGAGAAAGCCACCGCGTTCCTGGTGGAGGCCCAGAACCCCCGGCTGGGCGGTTGGAAGTACCGGCCCCTCGATGCGGACGGAATTGGCGATCTGTCGGTTACGGGCTGGGCACTCATGGCTCTGCATACGGCTCGCATCGCGCAGATCGACGTGCCACCGGAAACGTTTCTGTTGGCGTCGAGCTTCCTCGACTCGGCCCAGATCGAGATCGACGATGCCTCGCGCTACCGTTATCGCCCCGATGAGCCGTCTCAGAAAGAGCAGCTCTGGTCGATGAGTGCTGAGGGCTTGCTCTGCCGGCAGTGGCTCGGCTGGCCGCGCCAGAACGCGGCCTTCACTCAGGGCCAAGCGTTCCTCACCTCCGAGGTCCACACTCCTGTCTGGGAGGAGGGCCAACGCAACGTTTATGCCTGGTACTACACCGCCCAAACACTGCACAATCTCGGTGGCGATGCCTGGAAGGATTGGTATGCCCACACCCAGGAACTGCTCCTCAAGCACCAATCTTCTGGCGGCGGCAAAACCGGTGGCAGTTGGCATCCCACCAAGCCCAAGGGGGCGTTCCTCGAATGGAGTGAAGGGGCCGGTCGGCTGTATTTCACCGTGATGTGCGTGCTGATCCTGGAGACGCCGTATCGGCATGCCCCGGTGTACCCGGACCCGTGAGGAGATACTCCTGAGACGAATCGGTCCTCATGGAAGTAAAAGAGACAATCCTTCCACTCCGCAGGCGATGTTTTCCCATCACGCGACTCGTGGGGGAACACAGGTCACCTGGGTGATCTGATAATGGGCAGGAATTCCAAGATGCAAATCACTGGGAATAGCCATGAAACGGTGTCTCTTCAGGCCCGCTGTTGAGCCCGGTTGAAAATGGTGGCGCGGGCCGGGGGAAAATGGCGGCGCGGGGTATCGGGGGATTGAAAGGTTGGGTTCTGGGTGAGCCTGGGAAGGGGATCGGCTCGGGGCAGCGGACGGCTTGAGGGGGACGTCGGGGATTGGTCCCGAATCAGCCCGGTTTGCGGCGGCGGTGTAAGGCTTTGCCGTGATCGCGAGAGCAGCATTTGCGGTTGTTATATACGGCGAGTTTATAAGAAGCAGGCTTGTCGGTCCACTCTCGCTCGTACTTCGACTGCGGCTCGGGGATATAGGTCTTGATGCCAAACGGCGAGAGGCCCTCGATCTCGACCCCGCCCAGATCGGCCTCAAACAATCGGAACACCGCACATCCCATCAGATCTAGCGACCACTGCGCCGCACTGAACAGCCGATGGTACGACGAAAAGTGCTTCACCGCCCCCTCGCCCGCCGCCAGAATCATCCCCGTGATCGTCCGCCGACGTGCCATCACCCACCCCGTCAAGATCGTGGTGAAACTGGCGAACGTCGGGGCCGTCATCACCGGAGAGAGTCCCTGTAACATCGCCGCAAAACTCAGGGTATGACCTAGATCTCACGGAGACGCACATCGCCAAACAGGCCATCGATCAGGCTGCCCAGCAGGATATTGTCGTTGTGCGCCCCGGCCAGCAGCGGGATCAAATTGCTGTTAATGGACAGGCTACCAATCAATTCGGCCACGAAACCGAAGTGGTCGGCGGTGAAGAGGGTTCCGATGACTTCACCGCCGATGGTGATGCTGGTGATCTTGGAGAGGACTCCCGGAAGATCTTTGACGATCACATCCAGGCTAGAGATCTTGGCATCGTCCGGAGTGCCGAAGATACCGTCGAGTCCGGCCTGGGCACCGGCAACCAAGCTGCTGGCGATCCAGTCGCCACCGACAGTCACGGTGCCGATCTGGGCATCGGCGTTGGCCCCGCCCAGGAAGAGGCCGGTGTAGCCCGCATGAATCAGGCCGTATTCAACACGGCCAATCACTCTCAAGGTTCCGATCGCGACATCAGATCCCGCAGGGGGAGCCACTTGCCCGCGGGCTAAAATTCTTGCTGAGTTCGTCGCGTTTCCGATGATGCTGCCTTTGATGGTCAAGGTGCCAATGTCGTCGTGGACATCGATCATCCCATTGTCGACGAACAGTCCGGTCGTGTTGTCCGTTCCGGCAATCAACGATCCGCCCAAGGTCATGGTGCCGATCCGGCCCGCTTGGACCAGTCCACTCCAGCTGAGGTCCGCCGCTCCCGAAGCACTGCCGCCCACGATGTTGCCCGTGATCGTGAGCGATCCCAAGGCATCTTGAACTAGCACGCGCCCTGTCAGGCGTCCGGTCCCACCGATCAGTGAACCACCAATCGCCAAGCTGGCGAGCTTGCGATAGGCAATCACCTGACCACTATTAATGCCCGATCCCCCAACCACGTCGCCCGTGATCTTCACAGCTCCGGCATCCAGGTTACTAAAGACCTCGCCGGTGGCATCTCCCGAGCCGCCACGGACTGAGCCTCCCACCGTCGCACTGGCCAGTTTTCCACCCGTCGACAAGCTCCCGCTGCCTGCACCACTTCCGCCTACAATGTCACCGACGATCTTGGCAGCCCCCATATCGAGATTGGAGAACACAACACCGCTGTTTTCACCCGCACCACCCCTCAACGTGCCGCCGATCGTGACGCTCGCCATCTTGCCATAGGATTCAATTTCACCACTTAACTCACCCGCACCACCGACCACATTTCCCGTAATCAATACCGCCCCCATATCGAGGCCTGAGTGAATGTGGGCCGAACGGTGCGCGGACCCGGCGATCATTGATCCGCCGATCGTCACGCTTGCCAGCCTGCCCGATTCCGAGAGGATGCTGCCCGCTCCCGTGTCCGAGCCACCGAGAAGATCACCGACGACTTTCACGGCTCCGATGTGACCACCGGGGCCGCCCACACCCGGACCTCCGCCAAGGAAATCGGACAGAATCGTCCCCGCGAAGGTACTGCTCCCTCCGATTAAGGAGCCGAAGACTGTCACGCTGGCGATATCTCTGAACGTTGTGATCGCACCGCTGTGGCTTCCAGCACCACCATGGATATCACCGCCCACCGTCACAGCACCCATATTCCCGGAGGAGTGAACCCGCCCCGAATTGGCGTCGGCTGTGCCGATCAGTGATCCACCGATGGCCACACTGCCAATCACACCGCTGATGCCGTTGACACCGCCCACAACTTCGACGAAGGCTCCCTTCACGTCGTTTCGGACTTTCAGGGAACTCAGCTTGCCTTGGACCACACTGTGGAGATCAGCGGCACCGGTCACTGTGCCATAGCGCCCCATCGACTTGACCGACAGATCCCCCAGGCCCTGAGTCAACGCATTCCCATCCCCAGCCAAGATCCGCCCCAGATCCCCGTCGATCGTCACTGCCCCGATGTCGAGCCCCGTGGCGTTGATCTCACCCAAGGCGGCCAGCCCATCGCCTCCCTTGACCGGATTCCGAATTGAAACCGTGGCAATGGTGGTTCCCGCGACCCCCGCGACTCCCCCCAGATTGATCCGCCTGAGCTGCTGAGGAACTGCGTTGCTGCCGTTCACAGAGCTGGTGTTGAACTGGAAGATGGAATTCACGTTCGCAGCAGTCAGGACGGGCTTCGACAACGTCACCGACACGTCATCGCCGTCGATGTCCTGGTAAGTGACCTTGGTCGCACTGACCAAAGTGGCCAGCAAGACTCGCGATTCCAGAGCATGGCCATGCGTTTGAGCGAGCTTCCGTCCAGAAGCCCGACGACGACGAGGAGTTTTCAACGTATGCAGCAGGTTGTCTAGCAGTGTCATGGGAGACTCTCGAAGACTGTTGGTCGCAGCGAATCTGGCACAATTGCCAGACACCCTCATGAACTGCACCACTCATCGCCCGTGACAACATTTCTGCTCAGAATCTTGAAACACGGCTATCCGTCTGTCGTGGAGTCGGGTTGTGAGCCCCGGCGATCACGAAGCAGTCGGTCGCAATATTGGAGTAAACCCAATTGAGCCAGTTCCTCTTCGACCTGCTCCCCGGTCGAGGCTCCCAGCATTTGGCGTGTCACTTCCAGGAGTTGGTTCGCAAAAGCCTCTCGGGCCCGCTGGACCAGCTTACGGGTGTGGGCTTCGTCCGGAACTCGATCACGCAACCCGAATTGAACTAACCTCGCTCCCAGCTCGGCTGCGGACAATTCGTGATGCGTAACTCGCTCACGCAGGACAGTATAATCGGGCGGTCCGCCTGCGGACTGCTGTTGTTCAAGCACCTCCCACGCCCTGGCCAACAGTTCATCACGCACAGCGTGGTCAATCGATTCCTCATGTTCGCTCTCGTCCGGAATCTCAGTCTTCCGGCTCGACCACAGACGCGGGGACTTCGCAGTCTTCGCATGATGGTCTCGGACGAGATTGATGAGGGATGTCTTCAAGTACTGCCGAAAAGACCCGCTTCTGGGGCGTAACCCTGCAAAATCGCCTCGCACAAATCGAAGCGCGAACTCCTGAAACAAATCCGCAGCTGTGTCCTCGTCCGAGACGCAGCGTCGGAGGTAATTGATGACTGGTCGCTGGTAGCGCTCAAAGAAACGAGCCAATTCAAGGGCGTCAGCCTGTTCTGGACCACCGCGTGCTTTCAGAATATTCGTCCAGATCGTGATGATCTGTGCGAGGAGCACGGGGGACGATTCATCGGGAGGTTTCAGGCTGGGGTCCATCAGTCGTGCGGCGGATGAGTATTTGGGTCCGACAATTCGAAGCGGGTGCGTGGGATGATTATGATCTCTGACATGGAGATAACGCCAGTACCTTCCGATCATCGCTTGCCTGACACGGCAGCGCACTCGACTGCTGAATCAGCGGGAGAGGACGATTGGGATCATGGACCATTGCCCCCGTTTATCTCGACAGCGACGCCTGCTTCTCGAACCGAGCAGTCCACGGGCACTCACAATTCCATCGTGCGAAACGATCTCGCACAGACCTGCATCGGACCGTATGAAATTGTCCGAGAACTCGGACGCGGTGGCATGGGGGTGGTGTATGAAGCGATTGAACGACCCCTTGATCGCAGGGTCGCGATCAAAGTGTTGCCGTTCTCTTCAGCATCCGACCCGCAACTGATCGACCGGCTCCATCATGAGGCCCGGATTGTAGCCCGCCTCGATCATCCCAATATCGTCAAAGTCTATGGTTCCGGAGAGATCGAAGGGGTGCATTACATCGCTTTTCAATTGGTGGAGGGCTGCAGCCTGAATGCCGTGAACGCGAATGTATCTGCGGACCGCGATTCAACCAGCTCTCGCCAAGCCTCCCGTTGGGAGTGGTTGGCCAAGCTGGGACGCGATGCCGCGAGTGCGCTTCAGCACGCCCATGAGAACGGGATCATCCATCGCGATATCAAACCCTCGAATCTCTTGCTCGATCGTAGTGGGAAGGTGTGGGTGGCCGACTTTGGACTAGCTCGCGCGACAGGTCTATCCCAATTGACGGCCACGGGGGATCTGCTCGGCACGCTGCGTTACATGAGTCCCGAGCAAGCGATCGGACAGCGGGGGATTGTCGATGCCCGGACCGACCTCTACTCTCTTGGAACGATGCTGTATGAGTTGGCAACGAGCGAGCCGGTGTTTGACAGCGAAGACCACGCGGCGCTGTTGAGAAAAATTCTGTGCGACTTGCCTCGTCCCCTGCACAAGGTGGCCCCGGGGATTCCTCGCGATCTGGCCACCATCATCGGAAAGGCGATGGCTAAGTTCCCTGCCGATCGATATGCCACAGCGGCCACTCTGGTCGCGGATTTTGATCGGTTTCTGGAACATCGCCCCATCGTGGCCGTGCCCCCCACGGTCTGGGACTGGGTCCGATATTACGCCGGAAGAAATCGCATTCCACTGACGATTGGACTCGCATCCGTGTTCATCATGCTTACAGGATGGAATCTCGTCAGCCGACAGCATGGAAAGTCGTTGCAGGAAAAGATCGACCAGTTGGGTGAAGCCCGACAAGAGTCGACGCGGCGACAATGGGAGACGCTCTTAACTTTGGCCGAGCGGGGGCGATTGACGCTCACTCCAGGGCGACGACAGACCAGTCTGCGGGCAATGAACGAGGCATCACGAATCTTTCCCTCCAGCGAACTGACTGAAGCGAATCGGCTGCGGCTGCGCGATACCATGATCGCCACACTCGCCATCCCGATGGACTTGGAGCGACAGTCGACAATTGAGTTTGCAGGAACCGTCTATTCCGTGGCGATGGATGAGGAGTTTCAACATGCCATACGGTGCCGACCAGGCACGTCGCTGATCGAGCAATACAATGCATCACAAGGACGTTTTCCCGCGCTGCCCACGCGGCAATTAGAGACCGGTCGTTTTGAAGCCCCCTACTACTGGGTGGCCCCCATAGGGCATGCCGCCGTCATTTCCGGACCCGCTGTGGATCCTCCCGATCTTCCCGTCTGGCAGTCCAGTCTCTGGAACCTGGAACGTGGCGAATCGCTGACGCAATTGCCACCCGCAGCAACGGTGGCCTGGAGTCAGGACGGCAAGTGGCTAGCCCTGCTGGGAGCCGATTCGCGAATGCGAGTGGTCGATACTGCCACGGGAACGGAGTTGGCGAACTGGCAGACAGAACAACCGATCGTGAACTTCACGTGGTGCCCCGGTGAAATGGTGCTGGCTTTGATTCGCGAGAATCAGATCGTCCGCGTACAGGCCGACTCGGGGGTGATTCTTGATCAGCAGCCGAGCCCACCGGATGTCGTTCAAATCGAGTGGACATCAGACAAACGCTTCTGCGTTCTGAAAGACCAGGCCAAGCGGGTTGTCGTGTGGAATTATGAGAAGCACAGGGAGCATGTCGTTCTGGACGGCCCCCCTGTCCGCCAATTGGTTGTTCCGACTCACGGAGTTCTGATCGCCACCGAACCGCTGCTCGGGGAGATGACACTGTGGAACATAAAATCAGGACAGTCATGGCTCTCGGTTCCTGGTCGGGCGGTGGCCTTCCATCGAGATGGAACGCTTCTGGCCACTTGTGAGAACCGATCGTTGTCCACCTGGTCCATCGTTCGCAGCCAGATCTATCGGTCGTACCAACCGATGCTTCACGAGTACCAGGAAATCTATGATGCAGGAGTCAGCCCGAATGGCCGTTGGTTGGTCGTGACTGGGGATCTGGGACTGACGCTGATCGACATGTTGAACGATACCGAGCAGTCCATTCCACGCCAGGGCACTCGTTCTGGGCAGTTTGTGACCACAGGGGATCAGACCTCTCTCGTGCTGAGTGACTCGCAAGTGAGTGTGCAGGAGTTTCCTTTTGATAACGCCACCGGCACGTTGGGTACGCCCCAGCAACTCTTCCCTCGAAATGCACGGCCCGTGTGGGGAGTGGGGCACGCTCAGATCACAGCGGGCGGCGACTGGTTGGCGGTTGTGGATGCCGTCACTCGACCGGTCGTACTGCAACGTTCGACAGGGCGAGTCTTTGAGCTGGAGGCCCGTCCCGATCTCTGGTACGCCTCAGCCAGCCCTGATGGACGATGGGCCGTGGCGGGAACTTATCAGGGCCATGGGCTCGATCTGTGGGATGTCTCGACGGGCAAAATCGTTCGCGAGATCTGGAACGTAGCCATCAATTCCCGCTGCGAGTTCAGCCCGGACGGACGCTGGCTGGCGGTCTCCACGTCGCACGAGTTTCGCGTGTTCGATACCCAGGACTGGAGTGTTGTCTACTCTCGATTCAGCACAGACGCGTATTACACGACAGCTCCCCTGGCTTTTACGCCCGATGGTCAACTTTTGTTGATGAGCGAAAACCAGTCAGACCTCCAGTTGCTGGCCACGGGAACCTGGACTCGAGTAGCGACCCTGCAAGGCCCCGACAAGGGCGTCCTTGGCCAGACACGCTTCTCATCCGATGGACGCTGGCTGGTCCGGACCTCCGGCGCGGAAGTCCACGTCTGGAACATGGGAGCCCTCCGTACGGAACTCCGACACGTGGGAGTCGATTGGTCAAACATCCCAGCCCCCTGAGTCCATGGGAAGTCATCGTCATACCGCCAAAGACGGCACTCTTGACCTCAGGGTAGAACCCGTGCGACCGATCTCGGTTGCCAACGGAGGATTGCCAACAATTCACCACTCGGGGGCGAACCGTTCTTGGACTCAGTTTCCAACGAAGTCGCCCCGGTCCGCAGCCCTGCTTCGCTGAGTACCAACGATTCAGTCCGTGGGGGCGTTCTCTCGATCTCCTGTAGCGGAATCGACAAACGCAGCTACATCCCCATTGCGTTGCCTACTTGTCACGTAGCTGCGTCAACGTTTGAGTTGGTGCCGCGTCGCTCACTCCAACGGCTGGTTCCCAAACGCCTCGCGTGGGGATTCGGCGGGGACGCCCAATTCGTTCTTGAGCCGGGCGAGTTCGGCCTGGAGCGTCTCGACCGTCTTCGCATAGGCCGGGTCGTTGGCAAAACTCTGCATCTCGGCGGGGTCGGCTTTGCGGTCGTAGAGTTCGAAGTACTCAGCCTCGGGCTTGTAGATGCGGACGAGCTTGAACTGGTCGGTGACGACTCCGTCGTGTGGGCGGACGCGGTGCGGGACCGGGTATTCGTAGTAGTGATAATAAAAACTCTTCCGCCAGTCCGCCGGGGTCTGGCCCTTCAGGATCGGCACGAAGCTGTGGCCTTGCATGTCGGCGGGAATGGGGACGCCTGCGGCTTCGAGGAACGTCTCGGCGAAGTCAACGTTCGAGACAATCTCACTGCTCACCTGCCCCGGCTGGGTGACACCGGGCCACCTGACAACGAGCGGCGTCCGCAAGGACTCCTCGAAGATCCAGCGTTTATCGAACCAGCCGTGCTCACCCAGGAAGAACCCCTGGTCAGAGGCGTAAACGACGATCGTATTCTCTTCCAGTCCCGCCTCTTTCAAATAGTCGAGTACTCGCCCGACCCCTTCGTCCACCGCCTTAATGCAGCCGAGGTAATCGTGCATGTACCGCTGATACCGCCAGCGCACGAGGTCGCTGCCCGTCAGCTTCCCCTCGCGAAACTCCTTGTTCCGTGGCTCGTAGTAGGCGTCCCAGACCGCCTTCTGCTCCGGGGTCAGTTGGGCAAGCGTCTTCAGCTTGGCGTCGGTTTCCGTGAACGTCTTCTCAATGGTCATGTCCTGGTCACGTACAGCTAGCCCGCGATTGGCATAATCATCGAACAGGTTGGGAGGCTCCTTAAAC
>JANOKO010000014.1:0-10062 GCA_031419335.1 Planctomycetota bacterium | reverse complement strand
CACGCCGAATAGCTGCTGAGTCGACAGCCTGGCACGGATCGACCTGTGGCGGTGAGGGAATCTGGCTCAGGTTGTCTCGTATTGTGGCACAGACTCGACGCAGAGTTTCCAGATCCTCCTCGCTGATGCCCGCCACAGCTTGGGCTCGGACTGCGTGTGCCAGGGTCACGGAGCGGTTCCAGATCGCTTCGGCCTTGGCTGTAGGATGCAGTTTGCAGCGACGGCGGTCGTCCTCGCAGTTGGTCTTCTCGATCCAGCCGTCACGCTCCATGCGGTTGACGACTCCGGCCAGCGTCGGCGGCTCGATTCCCATGCACTCCGCCAGTTGCGACTGCGAGAGTTCTGGATCGCGGGCCAGCCACACAAGGACTTCCCACTGTCGCAGCGTCACCTCTTGTTCCACGAGTCGCTGACTCAGGACGCGACGGATCGACTGGGTCGCCATTGTGACCCAATATCCAACGCTCTGATCGAAGTCGTATTGCAACACCGGAACACACCCTGTGAATCAGTCACCCAGCACCCACACATCCAGAATAAATAGTAGGGGAATTCGCAGGGGTGGAACAGCGGGATCGCTGCGGAATCGGACAAACCAAAAGGAATGGGACTTTCGGTCCCATCGGATGCTGGTTACGCTTTATACACCGTTTCGCTCAGGGACAGACTGGTGATGTCCAATTCCGTGGTGCCGCTTCATTCGCTCCCCCCCAGCCTAAATACAGGTGCAGCATGTCAAGAATGCGTCTGGGACATTGGACTATGGTTTTTGTGATGGGGCTGTTGTTGGCCCGCATGCTCAAGGCCGATCCCCCGGTCGTCGATGCGGAGACGGCCACGTTGATTGAGCAACTGGGGCGTGAAGATTTGCTGACGCAAGCCCAGGCCCTGGAGTCACTGGAAGCGAGGGAATTGAATGCCGGTGCAGTCCCACTCCTTCGGAAGGTTGCTGAGGCGAGCAACTTAAAGGGACAACATGCAGCGATTCAGCTCCTGGTTCGCTTGGGAAAAATACCGAATGCTGAGGTCGCACTGGCGGCGCGTGAGGCACTGACGGACCTTTCGAAGTCTCTCGTGCCGCAAGTCTCTGCCGGGGCATTGCAAGCTCTGCGTGTGCTGGAGCCAGTGCCCCCACTGGCGGCACCCGCATTCCCTCGGGGACGACGACTGCCTCCGCAGATGAATCGCGCCTTCGAGACCATTCTCACGACCACCATCCAGGGTGAGCGTCAGATCCACGTGAGAAATCAAGAACGAAAGCTCGAAATCAAAGACCGGGATGGAAAGGAGATCGAATTCAAAATCACGGAGACGGCAGGCAACAAAGAAACCACTTACACTGCAAAAGATGTGGCTGAACTCAAACAACAGCACCCGGAGATCGCTCTGCTGTACGAAAAGTACACCCAGCCCGCGAAAGAGGCCCCTGGATTGGGGATTGCCGTGCCAGTTCTCCCGCCGGGTTTCAACCTTCCAGGAGCCAGGATCAACCCGGCAGCCGCCCACAAACAGATTGAAAACTCCTTGGCTCGGCTGACCAAAATCAAAGACGCACTGGCAGCGCTGGACAAGGAATCCCTTGATAAAGCCAAGACGAAATCGCTTCTCGATGAACTCGATGCGGCGATGGCGGATTTGTTGGCCGCTCAAGCACAGCTGGGGATGCGGTAACGTCAATGGCGGGATCGGTCAGTTCCCTCCGCCGAAGTTCTCTTTGGCGAACTTGGCGATCACGGCTCCTACCCCAGCCATGACTCCCTCGCTGGCCGTGACTTCACTGTCGAGAGCCCCATTGACGAGTTTCATTTGAATCGTCACGAGATCATCTGTCACTGGCATGGCATCGATTGCCGTTTGCTCCCAGTCGAAGTTCTTTAAGGCGCTCAGTTTGTCCGCAGCTCCACCGGCGGCTGGTTTCTTCTGCTCCTCCTTGTCATCTCCTGCCTTGGGTTCGGTCGATCCCGATTTCATCCCCTGACTTGGCATGAGACGCAGAAGATCGAAGTCCTTTTCCGCGAGGAAAGCATGTGTGACTTCCAGACTCTGGCGCGCATGAAAGCGGATGTCGACAAATGCATCGTATGCTTTCCGTTCACCGGTGGTCGCTTGTTCGACCAACTTCTTCAGCACGTCGAGGCTGCCGACTCCGGTGGCAAAACCCACGAACTCAGGGCCTGCCGCGACATACACGGTGCCATCACCGCCGTAGAAATCGAGCATCGCCTGCGGAGGCTTCGACACGGTGAACGAGTGAATCTGAGTCTCGCCCTGTGTTTCGATGTTCGTCTTGCTCGACCAGCCTGTGCGGACTTTGCCCAGATGACCGACCAGTGTTTCGATGGCAGCCCGATTGTCGACTGACCGCGTTCCCAGCACAAAGCTATGGTATTTTCCTTCAGTGGGAGCGATCTCCAGGAACAGGTCCACGACCCTCTGATCGAGGCTCTTGTTGAGGGCTTCGAGTCCAGCGTTGGCGGCCCCACTGCGGGCCGACTTTTCTTCGGGGTTCAATTTGGCTTCGGCCTCAAACTGCTGCTTCAGCACTGTCGGTGACAACTGATAGAGTTCCTTCAAGTGCGCGTGAGTGGTGTCAGAGATGGGCAACAATGCGCGGGCGGTGAACACCGAATTGTCGTTGTCCTGAACGCTGGCGAAGTGGCTCTTTTCGGCGTCCAACTGTTTGATCCATCTGGCAAAATGGGTATCAGCCATCGCGGTCCAGTGCGACTGCCCCAATCCTCGTTTCTTATCTGCGTCGGTGGACCAGCCCCCTTCGATCAGCAATGTTTCCGCGAACAACTGGCCGATGTTGTCCATCTGCTGTTCGAGCATCAGCTTGCGGAGGTTGAACGCTTCTTGAGTTTCATCGGTGCGTTTCTTGAGCGCGGAAACGCGGTTCTCTTTGAGCTTCTTGAATGCCGCGGAGCGGACCCGGGCTTCGGACTCGGAATTCAGACTGTAGGCAACGAAATCGTACCCCTTGGCGAACAGGGCATTGAGGGTCACATCTGGTGTGACGACGCCTTCGGTCACATCTGTCTTCAGTTTGGCAATGCTGGCATATTTGTGGTCACCCTTGGCCCGCATCCAGCCATTAAATGTGTCGCCCGAGAGTTCGTACAGGGTTTTGTCTTTGCGGTCTTTCTCCGCAGTGATTCCGATGGGATCGAGATTCAACTCGATGAAATCTCCCTTCAGGATCTCAACAGGTATTTGCAAGAGCGTTCCCTGCCCGGTCTCTTCCGTGAACAGAAAGCTCATCCCCACCGGCAACTGCGGATTTACCCCGATCAGGAAGATGTCGATGTTGGGCTGGATATTCTTATCGAAAATCGCCTTCTGCTTGCCGACCAGTTCGGCCTTGGAGAGCTTGACCGTCAAGTATTCCAAGTCCTTCAGCAGGCCCTCCGCACTCCGCAGGCCGGTATGAAAGCGGGCTGGCTCTTCTGCCTGCGCCATCGAACCGAGACTGAATGCCGCGCACAGTGCTGTCGCGCGAAACCAGGACATCTTCATTGCGAGACTCCATCCCGACCGGGAACTCCCCCTCCCCAACTCGTGCTGAGGTGGCAACCCTTCACTGGAAGGATAGGGGAATGTCGCAGGACGGGCAACTTCGGGGAGGGCAGACAGAGATTCAGAAGCCCACTCGATTCGGCATATTTGGCCGATCCGTGGGACACATGGGGCCGGGCGAACAGTGATGTGGGGACCGGATGCTCGGCCCCACAGCGAGATTCACCCCAGTCAACGAGACTGACAGCTTACGATTCGGCAGACACAACAGGAGTTCTCTACGCGGATCACGCAGTCCCCCGTCATCGACACAACCGACAAGGAGACCGGGACCGGCGTGACATGTTTATGAATTGCTGTCGATGCGATCGGCATGGGGTCGGTAAACTTCGGGCATGGATCAGTCCACCGTTTCAACGCCCTTTCACGTGTCGATCGGCCACTTCACCGGGCCGCTGGACCTGTTGTTGTACCTCGTCAGGCGGAGCGAGTTGGACTCCCGTGGCTTGCCGCTATCAAAAATCACGTCGCAGTTCCTTGAATTCCTGTCGGTTCTGAAGTGGATCGACCTGGAACTGGCTTCCGAGTTTGTCGTCGTTGCCAGCACTCTGGTCGAAATCAAGAGCCGAGATTTGTTGCCTGCGGAAGGCGAGCCTGAGTCCATGGACGACGTGACTCCGACCGGCGACGGCTCTGCCAGCGATCTGATTCGTAAGATGCTCGAATATCGCAGGCTCCGCGATGCCGCGCAGGCACTGGAAGACCGGGCCATCGAGTGGCAGGCTCGCTACCCCCGACTTTCTCCCGAACGGCCACTGGTCGGCAAGTCCCCCGCAGCGGACCGCATCAAAGAAGTCGAACTCTGGGACTTGGTGAGTGCGCTGGGCCGCGTCCTCCAGAAGAACGATGTGCCTGCCGAGGCCCGCATCCGCTACGACGAAACGCCCATCGAAGTGTATGTCGAGCTGATTGGCACCCAAGTGCGAGCTGCAGGCGAAGTCCGCTTCACCCAGCTGTTCGATCACGAATCCATCCGGTCAAAAATCGTCGGGATATTCCTGGCGATTCTGGAACTCATCCGGCACCACGGGTATCGGGCGATCCAGGAGGGGCTGTACGGAGAAATCCGAGTCTTGCCACCTCTTCCACAGAATGAGGAACAGGCGGCAGCCACATTTCGTTGATCATGCGACTGCTCCCCTCGCGACGCTCTGCCACACTCCTGTCGGAAGTCTGGCGGGTAAGATTCCTCTGGCCGCTCGCTTAAATGTAGCTCCCAGACTGCCAGGCCACTCAAATCAGCGGATCGAGAACCCGATCGTCTGCGTCGCGAACCGACCGCTCAGCTTGTCCTCGACAGTCAGTCGTAGCTGATAAGAACCGGGGGCCAGATGTGTGGGGAGGTCAATTCGATAGCTGTTGTAGAAATCGGTTCGCAGCCCTCGGCACTGGTCTTCGGTATCGCCGAGGTCGTTACGTTCTAAGACCGTGTCTTCTTGTCCCGTTCTGACGATCTCGATTGTCGAGCTGACTAGCGTGCGGTACATGCCCGAGGGGACCGACTCCGTGCTGAAATTTCGGACCTCGCCATACAACAAGACTCTCTGTCCAGCCTCGAACTCATCTCGTTCGAATCGCTCGTACATACCCCACCCCTCGATGTGGTGGCAGAAACCCACATTCCGAAGTTCCAAGTCGGCGATCGACTGGAGCTGGCGCGCAGCGGCGTTGAGTTGGGAAATGGTTTGTGCAGCACGAGTGCCGGGGTCTCCCGTTTGTTCGTTGTCGAAATAATTGGACATCCCCCAGAACATGGAGGTCCAGAACTCTTGGTCTACGGCTTCGGCATTGGAGATCGGCAACTGGGCTTTTTCCGGCTCGGCGGCCATCAAGTAGAGCATCCGCAAATAGACCTGTCTCTGGATGTGAGCTTGCCGTTCGGCCAAGCTGTCATCCACGGGTGGACGCGCCGCTTCGGCCTCCATGAGTGAGATCAGCTTGCTGAGCTCATCTTGCCAGTAATCGGCCTTGGGGTCAGGGCGGACCGTCTCGTCGACGGGCCCCTGAACGACAGGGACATCCACCGGGGTAGCAGTCTTCGCTTTGGGGATCGATGTTTTCCCTTCGGTGAGAGGTAGGGGATCACGGGACCAGGGCGGGGTGAGGCGACCCCCGGAAAGGCGGTCGGTCAGTGAGCGTTCCCCCCGTTTGACTTGAGGCCAGATCTTGATCCCGTCGAATCCATGGTTTTCCGAGGTAGTCTTCACATCTTCTGCGAGATCCGCCTTCGCTGTTTTCAGTACTCCAGACTGCGTTGCAGAGAGTTCTTCGGGGTCAGAGTCATCCAGCCCAATTCTTGCAATGGGGGCGTGGGCTACGGCCACATCCGCCTCTTCCTCTGCTGCGATCTGCTGAACTTCTGGCTGGGGAGCATTGAGATCCTGAAGAGAAGACGCGGGTTCTTCGTTCCCTGTGTTCCGATCCGCGAGAAGTTGAACAGGTGTCTCGGAGTCAGCATCGGCACTTTCTGCCGCACTAGCAACTTCGGGAGGGACAATCCCTGCGGTTCGGTCTTGCAGTACGTGCGGTATTAGAGCCGGATCGATGCTTGCCAGATAACTCCGCCAGCGCTTTCGCTCTTCGGCTGGCAGATCCTTCAACTCAGAATCGACCAGTAATCGAGTGGCCGGATCGATTGATCGTGGCGGAGTGGTCGAGCGGTCAGCGATGGCGGGGGGGCGATCGCGCCGGATGGACTTCGGCTCACGAGCCTCATCTGCGTTGTCCGGTAATTTGCTGGGTTTGTCCTGGCTGACGGGCTGCGATTTCTCGGTGATCACCGGCTCGCGCTCTCCCCTCGTCACCCAGCTCCTCCACCCGGTCGAGGCGCAACCAGACCCTAAGACCAGACCGCAGGTCCAGACCAATGTCAGGTCGACATGCCAGCGCCGGGGCGGCATTGAAGCCTCGCAAGACAGGGAGAGGGAACGGGTTCTGCGAATGCAGAGCAGGGGAGTGCAGAGAGGACCGGGAGACTAGGTCGGATGCGCTGCGAACTGCAAGAGGAATTGCCCCCCACCCTTTCTCCGTACGCACAGGGGTGCATGTCAGCTTTTGTACTTCGTCAGGCACTTGAGGTGCTGTCGGTTTGACGGACAGTCCGACTCCTTAGATTCTCCCGGTTGTGGAACCGGTGTGGTGGAGTTCGAACTGGTGGGGTGAGAGGTAATCGAGTGAGCTGTGTTTGCGTTCGAGGTTGTAGTACGCGAGGTAGTCGCCGATGTCGCGGCGCGCGGCGGGGACATGATCGTATCGGGTCATTTCGAGTTCGGTCTTGAGGGTTCCGAACCCACTTTCCGCGAATGCGTTGTCGTAGCAGTTGTCCGCTCGGCTCATGCTCTGGGCGATCGCGGCGCGGCGCAGGACCGCGCGGTACTTGGTACTCGCGTACTGTCCACCGCGATCGGTGTGGTGGATCAGGCCCGGCTGAGGTTGGCGTTCTTTAATGGCTTTATAAAGAACCGGAAGCACGAGATCTTCGGTCATATGATCGGCCAAGTGCCAGCCGATAATCCGTCTGGAGAAGCGGTCCATGAGGGTCGCCAGATTGCAAAACTCACTTCCTTGAAGAGGAATGTATGATCAATGACTACCGCCTTCGGCCTGCATCCTCCCTCATCAGTCGGCGGCCTCAGTTGCTTGTCCCCGACCCACAATTGATGCAACCCGGTCAGCTCCGGCATCTCCAGGAGCAGGTTCGGACTGTTACCCAACGTGTGCCCGCTCGCGGTGGTCTTGGGGACGAAGCTTTTCGGCTGGATCGCGACGAGACCTTGATTCCACATGAGTTTTCTCACGCGCCGCGAGCCACACGCATATTCCATGTCGGCCAGATCCTCCACGATGCGCCGCGCTCCGTAGCGACGCTTGTGCTTCCAAAAGATCTCATGGATCAGGGACGACAACTCCGCATCGCGCTCTTCGCGGACCGATGGATACTGCGACAAGCTTGAGAGTTCTGAGACGTGGTAGCATAATACCAGAGCAACAGACGCATTGAGTCGCTGATGCGATGGCTCACAACTCTTCAACATGAGAGAACTGCCTTGACCGCTGATTCTGGCCCACTGGTCAAAACACTTCGCCAGCACTGCTTGTCCATGCCTGGGGGGAAGTTGGACGATCCGGGAGATTACAGTGTTCTCGATGGGGATCTTAAGACGTATGCTCTTTTTGAGGTCGATGAATCTCCACCATTCCTACTCTTTCGTTGTCGCGACAGTGTTCGCAACAAACTGGGAGCAAAGGCTGTTCGCGTCTCAAAGCGGATGAATTGGGATACCGAAGGGTGGAATTGGTGCGAGACGGATTTGGATGGTCCGCTTCCCTTGGAGACATTGCGGTCGCTGATCGACGATTCATATCAGTTGTTGCTCGAAGATCTGGATGATGACGATCGATTTGAAATCGAGCTGATTACTCGCGGATTGTCACCGGAAGGGACATTGGCCGAACTGATCAAATTCCATAAATTCACCAAACGGCGGCAAGAGATCGAAAGTCTGTTGCGCCCATCCCTGCGGTTGACGACTCATGATGCCAAGCATTCCAAATTGAAGCACGGACAGTCCCGCATCGGTGGCTTTCCTGACCTGCCAGAGAGTGTCACTTGGCCCATTCATCGAAGCGGAAAGCAACTCGCTTTCCTGGCCCAGATCAATTTCAGTGATATTCCCCCAGGGAGTCGACTGCCGGACTTTCCATCTCAGGGAATGTTGTACTTCTTTTCGGTCTACGGATGGATGGAAGAAGGCGAAGTGGAGCCGGACTTGCCAGCCGGGAAAGCTGCTCCCGATTGGACGCAAATCCTCTACACGCCCGACGCCTCAACATCGGGTCTGAAGCCAACGAAGCCGCCTGCCGAAGTGAACTCGTTTCCGGTCGCTACCGTCGAGTTTCATGCCTTGCCGTCCCTTCCCACCGACACGCGAGAACCCGTCTTCGGAGAGCAAAAGTGGTCTGGTGATGCGAAAGAGAAGTACAACTCGCTGCAGGAAACTTTTTCTGCTGCCACCACGCAAAAGTGGGGAAATCCCCCCAAGCATCAATTGGGGGGATTTGCCGATTACGAACAAGAGTTCGTCAAGGCTGTCGCCAAGGAAAAGCTCCAACTGTTGCTTCAACTGGCCTCCGATTTCAACATGAGTTGGGGCGACGATGGCTATCTCTATTTCTGGATTAAGCCTGAAGACCTTCGCCGCTGCGATTTCAGCCGGGTTCTCGTCGATTATCAGTGCGGATAGCGATCCCTACAGCATTCCATCCGCTGGCTGAATGCTGACAGCTGATCGCTGACAGCCCTCCCCTCCTTGATTTCCGCCCTCCCACTCTCGAGACTGGAACCGACTTACGGGAGCCCCAGCATGCCGACCATCCAAACCTCGCAACAAGTCCTCGACCGCCACTACCTCGAAATCCGTTGCAGCCTCCTCGACCTCGCCGCTGCTTTGGACCGTCTCGAACGATCCGATGGGTTCTCGCAGACGGCGGGCGATCCGCGACTGAAACTGATTCAGGAGGGACTGCGGATTCTGTCCTCACCCGGCGATGATCGGGCCGAGCGGTTTCAGCTGTTGCTGAGCGACAGTTACGTCCCGAACTGGAAGACCGCTTGAAGTAGGACGGGCCCATTTGGCCCGTCCGAGTCGATCGAATGCGAGTCCGCAGTTCCGATTACAGCATTGCCTGATCCCAATGGACTTTCCAGGAGACGTGAAAACGAAACGCAAACCATGACCTCTGTACCCCGAAGGGGTTACAGCTGATAGCCCAGGGTTGGCGACCGAAGGGAGCCTACCCTGGGTGGAGAGCGTTTCCGAGGATCGAACCCTGAAGGGGTTCCACCCGTGGCGACCAGAGCTGCAACCCCTTCAGGGTTGAGGCCAACAGAAACCGCGTGACCCAGGGTGAGCTCCCTTCGGTCGCGACCCTGGGCTATTGTCGACAACCCCTTCGGGGTACAGAGTCCAGATCGAGCCGACAATTTGTGCATCTGGCGCACATTGTCGATGCGTATCATCCAGAAGTCCTCCCCATTCTTTTTTCGCCCAGTCAGTTCACCCCCCATGCCGCCACGTCGCCGTTCCGATCTCGTCATCCCGCAAGCCGACTCCCTCTTCCAAGCCGTCGGCGCACCTGTGGGGGCGCAGCCCCAAGCACCCCCCGACAACGTTCTCGTCGTGACCGCAGCCACATGGCACCAGCTATTCGACCCGCTAGCCACTGCGCGCCCCGATCTCGTGCACCACCAGCTCCACGCCCGACTGGACCATCAACTTCCCGGCGACCCAGCCGCCGCGTACAGCACGATCACGGGTCAGGCCCGCAACCTCGAAGTCAAACTCGCCGGCGCCGGACTCGTCGGCGACAACCTCGGCGCGGCCCTCTCCAGCGCTCGCACGGACGCCCTCTACGCCCAGGTCCTGTTCCTGTTCCTCGGCGCCCCCGGCGCCGTCCTCGCAGGACTGCTCACCGCCTCCGTCGCAG
>JANOKO010000013.1:0-7579 GCA_031419335.1 Planctomycetota bacterium | reverse complement strand
AGTTAGTGCAGGTCCGAAGGCTGATGGAAGCGGGTGAAATCGGGGACGTGCTGGAGATTCGCGCTCGTGGGAAGGAAGACCAGCGAGGCGGAGCGGAAGACCTGTGGGTACTGGGGACACATGTCCTCGACTTGATGCGGGCGTACGGAGGCGAACCGGTGTCATGCTACGCCACTTTGTCCCAGGAGCAGGCCAAAGCCCGCCGTGAGCAGATCACACCGGGGCCCGAGGGACTCGGTCCGTTACTCGGCGATCGAGTCGACGCTATGTACCGTTTCCAGAGCGGGATCACCGGATATTTTTCCTCTCAGCGAGGAGCAGGTGGAAACCCGAACCGGTTCGGCCTGCGGATTTATGGAACCAAGGGGATCATCGATCACACCAGCGGGTTTGGGAACCCGGCATATCTCCTTCACGACGCTCGCTGGTCGGGACCGACAGGCACAGCGAAGTGGCGGACGGTGACGAGCCATGGCCTCGATCAACCCGAAACGCTGACCGCCTTCGACTACGCGGGAGGGAACCCGGCTGCTGCTCGCGACTTGATCCAGGCCATCGAGCAGGACCGCGAGCCGAAATGTTCGATGAAGGAAGCCCGCGGTGCCATCGAGATGGTGCTGGCGGTATTCGAGTCGCATCGACTCGGTACTGCTGTGGGGATGCCCATGCAGACGACCAGTCACCCCTTCGCCGACTGGATCGGTCAATAGTTGTCAGCGTCAGCTCGTCGGACTCGGTCGGTCTGCCGGACTGCTACGCACAACTGGATGAGCCTCGTACACAACTGACAAAGCATTCCGACCCTCTGTGATCGACGGGGAGTTGCGGAACATCTTCTCGGAGTGACAGACATGCCCCCCAAGAACACCATCCGCGAAATCCCCGCCGAGCATGTCGCGGCGGCGGCGCTCCATCTGCGGAAGCAGGACCGAACGCTGCGTCGCCTCATCGACGCCCTCGGCCCCTGCCAGATCAATCTCGACCCCGAGCCGTTCCCCGTTCTCGTCCGCTCCATCATCGCCCAGCAGATCTCCACTGCCGCTGCCGCCTCAATCGGCAAGCGATTGGCTGCACTACGCGGTCGCAAGAAACTTTCCGCCCAGTGGGTTCACAGTTGCACTGATGAGGAGCTGCGCGGGTGCGGCCTCTCGCCGCAGAAGCTGCGGTACGTGCGAGACCTGGCCGACAAGGTGGTGACGAAGACCGTCGATGTGGCCACGATCCATCTGCGGCCCGATGAGGAGGTGATCGCCGAACTGACGCAGGTGCTGGGGATCGGCCTCTGGACCGCGCAGATGTTCCTGATCTTCTCGCTGGGTCGGCTCGATGTCCTGCCGACCGGCGACCTCGGCGTGCGCGCGGCCATCGAGCGGGAGTACCAACTCCCCGCACACCCGACTCCCAAACAGTGCGAGGAGATCGCTGCCCCGTGGAGGCCGTACGCCTCCATAGCCAGTTGGTATATGTGGCGGAGTTCGGACGCGAAGCTGACGCCGGAGCAGCAGGAGATGTGGAAGTGACCAGGCTAATAGGAATCTCCTCGGTCCCAAGCTCCGCTTGGGACCGCATATCCCCGAAGCTCCGCTTCGTCCGCGTGCCAGTCCACGCTCTCCCCAGTCAGAGACTCCCCAAGAGTCCCGCCACCTCCGCACTAGGTGGCAATTCTCCAACGCTCAAGTCGTATGGTACGAGGCGAAGCAGAGCTTCGGGGATATTCCGTCCCAAGCAGAGCTTGGGACGGAGTTGAACTCAAGCCCAATCTCACCTGCATGATCCCCTCCTCGCAATGACCCAACTCGCCGACCACACCGACGATCCCCTCTCCACCCCGGTGCAATTCCTCACCGGCGTCGGACCGGCGCGGGCGGCGCTGTTGGCGAAGCTGGAGATCTTTACGGTGCGAGATTTACTCTGGCACCTGCCTCGCGATGTCCTCGATCTGTCCGAGGTCAAGAAGCCGACTCAACTCGTCGAGGGGGCGGTGCAGAGCGTGCGCGGGGTGATCTGCGACAAAGATGCCAAGATCACCAGCACCGGCAAGCACATGGTCGCAGCCCTGTTCGATTGCGACGGACACTACGTGCGCGGGACGTGGTTCAACCAGCCGTGGATGTTTCAGAAGCTGGAGATGGGTCAGCTGTTGCTCGTGGGTGGGAAGCCCAAGCATCGCGATGGACGGTGGGAGTTCTCGCATCCGACGCTGCAATGGCTGAGCGATGAGGACCGCGATTCCGGGTTCGGGGTCGTGCCGCGTTACCCGCTGACCGAGGGGTTGCAGCAGAAGGATCTGCGGAAGATGACCTCCGCAGCTGTCGACCAGTTCGCCTCGCAGGTGCCGGAGCATCACTATGCCAAGGCCCTGGAGCGGTGGAAGATCCTGGGGATCGGTGAAGCCTTCCGGCAGGTCCACAAACCGAACACCGTGGAGGAGTACCTGGCCGGGCGAAGGCGACTGCTGTGGGATGATCTGTTTGAGTTTCAGGTCGGGCTGGCCTTGCGGCGACGGGCCTGGTCCACCAAGTCACAGGCCCCCCCGATCGAGGTGACGGCCAAGATCGATGCCCGCATTCGGCGTCTGTTTCCGTTCGCCCTCACGGCGGGACAAGAACAGGCGATCCGCGACATCGCTGCCGACCTGCCGACCGGTCGCGCGATGCACCGACTGATTCAAGCCGATGTCGGCGCGGGGAAGACGGTGATTGCGATCTATGCGCTGCTGGCTGCTGTGGCGGGTGGGTGGCAGGCGGCGCTCATGGCCCCCACGGAGTTACTCGCCAGTCAGCACTGGGACACCATCCAAACGATCCTCTCCGAGAGCCGGGTCAAACGGGCACTGCTTACCGGGCGCATCGGGGCCAAAGAGCAGCGCGAGGTCCAAGCGGGGATTCAATCGGGCGACATCCAACTCGTCATCGGCACCCAGGCGATCATTCAGGAGAAAGTGAAGTTCGCCAACCTCGGACTCGTGGTCATCGATGAGCAGCACAAATTCGGCGTCGCCCAGCGCGCCAAGTTCTCCGAACAAGCTGGATTCTCCCCGCACATCCTCGTCATGACTGCCACTCCCATCCCCCGCAGCTTGTGCCTCACCCAGTTCGGCGACCTCGATCTGACAGTCGTGTCTGACTTGCCACCGGGGCGGCAGCGAGTCGTCACCAGCCGCATCTACGGGATCGCCAGTCGGAAGCGCTGCTGGGACTTCATCCGCCAGAAACTCGGCGAGGGACGACAGCTCTACATCGTCAGTCCGCGCATCGAGGGGGGCAGTGAAGAGGGGGACCAGCAAGGGGCCGAGCAGGTCTACCGCGAACTCCCGAAGACCGAACTGACCGGGTTTAAGGTCGGCATGGTGCATGGCCAGATGGACCCCCGCGAACGCTCGCGCGTGATGTCCGACTTCCGCGACGGCGAGGTGCAAGCCCTCGTCGCCACAACCGTGATCGAGGTCGGCGTCGACGTGCCGAACGCGACCTTAATGGTGATCCTCGATGCCGAACGGTTCGGCCTCTCGCAACTGCATCAATTGCGTGGCCGCATCGCGCGTGGCAAGTACCAGGGGTACTGCTTCCTCGTCTCCGAGACCGATACAGCCGACTCGACGACGCGACTGCATGCGATGGAGCAGACGAGCGACGGGTTCAAGATCGCCGAGGTCGACTTCGAGATGCGCGGGCCGGGAGATGCCCTCGGCACGCGGCAAAGCGGGAGCCTGCCGCTGAAGATCGCCGATCTGGTGCGGGATCACGATCTACTCGTCGAGACCCGCGCTGCCGCCCAGAGCCTGCTCAAGACCGAGGCCATCGACCGCCCGGAGTTTGCACCGTTGAAACTGCAGGTGCTGGACCGGTTCGGGTTACTCATGGATCTACAACGAGGAGGGTGAATGCGGATCATTCATCTGAAACTCAAGCGAAGCGAACCTCACCTGTTGTCATCCGGCGACAACCAACCCCGTGAGCGTTCCGGTACTCGACGCGAACTTGTCAGTTTCGATGCCGAGTCGTTGTAACATGCTGACGTAGAGATTGCACAGCGGAGGGCCGTTCTGTGGATCGAAGGCGAGGTGCTGGCCATGCTGGAAGCCTCCACCCGCGAAGAGAACCGGCAGGTTCTTGGTCGAGTGCGTCCCGGCATTGCCCAGATTACTGCTGAAGAACACCATCGTGCGATCGAGGAGTGACTCGCCTTGCTCTTCGGTCTGCTTCAGCTTTTGCAGAAATTCCTGCACAACTTTCATCTTCTCCAGTTCGACCATTTTCAGTTGCTCGATTTTGGCCGGGTCTTGGCCATGATGTGACAGGTCGTGATGGCCGAGCGACACGCCTGCGATGGGTGGCACGAGACTGGTCCCGAGGAGCAACATGCTGACCAGCCGTGTTGAATCGGTCTGGAGTGCAAGGTGAGTCAGGTCCAGCAACAGCCGCGTCTTACCGATCAAGTCGGCGGAGTTCATGTTGTTCTGCGGCTGCTTGGCATCCACCTGCGGCTTGGGTGTTTTTGACCATTCTTCGGCGGTGACCATCCGTTGTTCGAGTTCGCGAACGCTGGTGAAGTATTCATCGACCTTTTCACGATCGCGCGTGCCGAGTCGCGGTTGCATCTGCTTGGCCTGCTCGCGTACGGTGTCGAGGATGCTCTGCCCGTCGCGCAAACGACGAGCCTGAGTCTGAACCTCATCGGGTCGCCCTTCCAAAAACAGTCGGGCGAACACGGACGCCGGATACAGATCGGACGGCACAAGCGCCCCACTCCGAGTCCACGACAGTCCAAATCCTTCGGCGGACAGTGACAAACTGGGGACGCGCGTCTGCCCCCCTATCTGCTCGGCGGCGAACTGGTCCAGCGAGATGCTGTTGCGGAATCCGGCTCGTAGCTCCGGATGCGGCGCAGCTGTCAGAAAACTGAAGATCGAATCGTGACTCGATCCGACATCCGGATGCGACAACCCGGAGATGACCGTGAAGTCATGGCGCAGTTCTTTGAGTGGTTCGAGGTACGGGGATAGTGCATAGTCCTGGCCGGTCTGCTCGGGAAAGAAGAACGGGGTATGCACTCCCAGTGGAGTGCAGATGCTGACCATCCGTCGAGGCGGTTTGTCGGCGGCGGCTTGAGCACGGCGCGGTGCTAGAGAATCCAGCAGCGGAAGTGCCAGCGTGACGCCAGCACTGCGTAGGAAGAATCGGCGAGTCAATGGGGTCATGGGCATCTCCAGACGCGGCTTGAGTCGCGACCGCAAGGATTCATTGTGGCAGAAAGATCTCGAACCGCAATCTGAATCCGGGGACTCCGGTGCATGGTGTGTGCATCAGGATAGTAGGCAGCGGCAGAGATTCACCTCGAAGGCACGGAGTTCAGAAAAATCATCCACGGATGGCGAGGATTATTACAGATTGGAAACAGGCTCGCTGAATCTGTAAGGATCTCCCACAAAATGTTTGCGGGCTGAGCACAATTTCGGAGGAGAAGAACGATGAATGGGAATCGTCGGTGATCTCATTTCCAGGCCCCACTCGGGTTGCGGAACAGGGCCGCGCTGGGACAAGCTGCAATCTGTGGATCACTCCACTTCGAAGAGCATCACACAAGTTCTCCAGACAGGCTTGCTCGGTATTCCGTGCCTCCGGAGTGAATGTCTGCCTGCAATTCTGAAGCACACGCCTTGGACTTTCGTCACCCAGTGGTGCTTGGTCCAGTCCCCCAGAGCATAACTACTTGGCACCAGACGGCTCTTTCCGCACCACGGTCCACTTCCAAGACTGGCCGCTGTGCATCACATGGGATCCCGTGAGGTGGTCTTGGTCCACGATCTTGAGGCGACCGGTGGATGCCTCGTTTTCGTAGAAGTTCTTGTCCGCAAAGTGAAACACGATTTCCTCACCCACCTGTTCCCAATTCCCGCTGTATACCCGTCCGTTGCGAGTGTTGGTGTGTGTCCCATCGTTCTTCAACACCCATGTCCATTCACCCTCATCGGGTACTGTGGTGGAGAGAAACGTCCCCGGCGAAAAGGTCACAGCGGACAACCGGACCATCTTCCAGGTCCATGTCTGGCCCCCGGGATGAATGTTTTGGCCGGTCAGATGGTCGTTGTCGGTACTCTTCAGCGTCACGGTGCCGTAGTTCGTGTTGGCAAATCGAAGGACCACGCCCTCCTGGGTCTCGACCCATGTGCCGGGGTGCGAGTAGGACTCGTCCTGCACGGACTTGAACGATCCGTCCGCTTTCAACTCGACCACGGCCCTTCCATAGGGAGGAATCGTAGTCACCTGAAACGTCCCCGGCTTGAACCCTTCCCCGAAGAATTTGTCCTTCTCCTCCAACACCATCTTGGCATTGGAGTCATCTTTGGCCGTCACATATCTCTGGGCCAGGGCATCAAAGGCTTTCTCGCATTTTAGCTTCGCCTTCCGCAGCGACTCCTTATAGTCCGTGACTTCTTCTCTGAGGACTTCGGCTTTGGGGAGGACGTGCTCGTTCTCAAACAGGCGGAGTTCCGTCTCCAGCGTCTCGATGTGGGCGATCTGGTCCTCCACAGATCTCTTGGAATTGGCCCGCTGACGCTTGATCTCTCGCGTCACGGCGGTCTGCAAATCCGCTTTTGCCCTGTCCGCCGTGTCTGTGTGCAGCTTCTTGGCCTTGTCCAGCGCGACCCTGGCAGACTCAATCGCATCCTCCGCGACGAGGGACGACGACATCGCACACATGAGCGTCAGCAAGAATAGAACACGCGGCATGCAGCACCTCCCCGACGGGTCTTTGCGGCCCATGAATGTCAGCCGGTCCGTTATCGTAGTCGCATCCCGAAGGAATTGCCAAGCGAACAAAAGACAATCCGATTGCACTCCGCCCTCCCTTGCCGTGTGGCACGGATCGGTTTACAACGACACTTGATCCCCGCCTCCGTAGCCTCTGGAGTTCCACATGTCGACCGGTAACGCCTCACCCAAACCGAAGTACAAGGTCATTGGCACCCGCCCGATTCGGCATGATGGAGCCGACAAGGTCACGGGCCGGGCCAAGTACGGGGCTGATATTCGCCTGACCGGGATGCTGCACGGGGCGATTCTCCGCAGCCCCCATGCCCACGCCAACATCAAGTCGATCGACGTGTCGGCAGCTCTGGCGATGCCCGGCGTGCATGCGATCGTCACTGGCAAGGATGTCCCGGATCATGGCAACAAGATCGTCGAACTCGGCGAAGGGGCCGTGAACCTGCGGCACCTCGGCACCAACATCCTGGCCGACGATAAAGTGCTGTATCGAGGCCACGCGGTCGCGGCGGTGGCCGCTGACACGCTCGATCTCGCGGAAGAGGCGGCCAGCAAGATCGTGGTCGAGTACGAGGTGCTGCCCTCGGTGACGGACGTGCAGAAGGCGATGGAGCCGAATGCCCCACTGCTGCATGCCGATCTCTTTACGCAGGAGATGGGCGCAAAGATCTCCGACAAGGCCAGCAACGTCGGCTCGCGGCTCTACTTCGAGCAGGGCGACCCGGACGCGGGCTTCGCAAAGGCGGCCGTCATTGTCGAACGCGAGTTCCGCACCGCCACCGTCCACCAAGGCTACATCGAGCCGCACA
>JANOKO010000012.1:0-4764 GCA_031419335.1 Planctomycetota bacterium | reverse complement strand
ATCCTCGCTCCATGCAGAACCATTTCCTGATTGCAGCCGAAACCTCGACTGGCCCCGCTGCGGAGTGGGCGAACCAGGCGGCACAGGCCCTCCAAGGGCTGCATGTCGAGGCGGTCCTGCTGCCACTGCTATGGCAGATCGGGCTGATCATCATCGTGGCCCGCGTGTGTGCCTCGCTGTTCCGTCGATTGGGGCAGCCTGGGACCGTGGGCGAGATCGCCGCTGGGCTCATCATCGGACCTTCGGTGTTGGGGAAGCTCGCCCCGGACCTATTTCACTCGATCTTCCATCCGGTCTTGGTAGGCGTGCCGCTCGTCGTTTCCGATCAGCTCTTCCGTTGGATTCTCACCTCGCTCAGCCAGTTCGGACTGATACTCTTACTGTTCCTGATCGGGATGGAGTTCGACTTCAAACACCTGAAGGTCAGCGGGAAATCGGCGATGGCCGTATCCGTGATTGGCGTGCTGTTCCCCTTTGTTCTCGGGTTCTTCGTAGCAGAGATTCTCCATTCGCAAGTCGGGCAGGGTATCGACAAGCTGGGGTTTCAATTGTTCCTCGGAACCGCCATGTCGATCACCGCCATCCCGGTTCTGGGCCGGATCATGATCGAGATGGGGATCACCCGCTCGAAGATTGGGGCCCTCACCATCAGTGCAGCTGCGGTCAATGATGCAATCGGTTGGATTCTGTTAGCGACAGTCGCGGGGATGGTGAAATCGACTGGATCGGGCGGGAGTGGAGTCCATTGGGGGCAGACGGCGATCATGCTGTCGGAGACCGTGCTGTTCGGTGTGGGAATGGTCTTTGTGGTGCGCCCGCTGCTGAGGAAGTGGGTAGCGCGTGCGATGCGGAATGAACAGCAGGAACTGAGCCTGAACAACATGGCCATTTTGCTGGCGATCTTGTTTGGCTGTTCAATCGTCACGAATCTGATCGGGATCTTTGCGATCTTCGGAGCGTTCGTGTTGGGGAGCATCTTGTCCGAGGAGCACGAGTTCCGCGAGGCCGTGAACCGCAAGTTCAAGGACTTCGTCACGGCGTTCTTCCTGCCGATATTCTTCGCATATACCGGGTCGCGGACCGACATCGGGACGCTGGGATCACCCCTGTTGTGGGGACTGTGCGGGTTGGTTTTACTGGCGGCGATTGTCGGCAAGTTGGGCGGCTGTGGAGTGGCGGCCTGGCTGACGGGGAGCAGTCCGCGCGAGGCGGCCTGCATCGGGGTGATGATGAACACACGGGGGCTGATGGAACTGGTGGTCATCAACGTCGGGAAGGATCTGGGCGTGATCCCGGACAGCGTTTACTGCATGCTGGTCATCATGGCCTTGCTGACAACGGTGATGACGACGCCGATCCTGCTGCGGACGTTGCGCGGGACCGAACTGGAGCCGCTGGTTGAGGCGTCCGGATTCCTCTCGGGGCGCACGGCGCGTGTCAGCCCACCGGTGAAGTAAGGCCACTTTCACCTCCGAACAGTCCCCCGCACTGACGCCAGTCGGAAAGTCGTCTTGCGTCCGGGGTCAGGTTGCGGCAACATTCAGCCCGCAAAGGAAATACGCCACCGTAGTGAACGGTGCGTGAGTTCCAAGGGGGAACGCAGGGATGTGGTGTCCACGTTGTCATACGGAAGTTGCCGCTGAGATTGCGCAGAACGGCCAATCTCTGCTCTGCACCTCTTGCGGGACGGAGATTCAACGGATTTATGCTCCGTCGCTGCATCCCGATACTCGCAGTGCGCGCGAGTTACTGGAGCGATGGTCCAAGTCTGAGCTGCTGGATGTCCCGTCCAGCACAGCACAGGCGGGTGACGTACCCGCGTCGATGGTTCCTGCTATAGGAGCGATGACAAACCCCGAATTGCCGCCCGAGGGCGTGACCACCAACGCCGCGGCGCCAGAGATTCCAGGCCCACTGGGTACTACACAACCCTCGCAGCCAGCGACTCTGGAAGAAACGCCCGCTACAGACGAATCCACCAGAGACACCGCCGGACGGCGTGATCGTCCGGAGCGCTCGAAGCCGGAACGCCCGACGCCGAAGCCACGGACAACCTGGCGCGTGGATGCAGCGCACGCAGTGACACAACCCGTAGCCTCCTCTCCGGCTCCTGTTCCACCGAGGAGGCCGCATTTCACGACGGTCAGCGGAGGCGAGGCCGCGGAACGCTCACTCATGGGTATCCCGCCGGTCGAACCGCAGCCCCCCTCGGAATTTCGACCCACGAACCCGCTGCCGATCACAACGGATGAACGCGTCGATTCCGAACGACACGACGCACCGCGCATGACCGACACCTCGGAACCTAGTCCCGTGACTCCGCAGCCGGTGGCCGCCACAAATGTGCTCCAGCGGCGTTTGGACCCTGCTCACGAATCACTGGGGGGACCACATTTTGATTTGCAGGCATTTCTCGCTCAAGACCATCGCAAGCCCGGAAAGTCCGAATCGATCTGGGGGCAGGTGCTGGCCTACGCCGGTGTCGGACTGATCACCGTGGGTACAACTCTGGTACTCTGGGGATGGTTCGGCGACCAGCCGCGGTACGCACCAACGGGTTGGCTGATCTGCACCGTCGGCCAAATGCTGCTGTTTCTTGGAGTCATCACTCTGATTTCGGGTGGCATGCAGCAGACCTCGCACGAGGTCACGCGCCGGGTCGAATATCTCGGTGATCGTATCCTGAGGTTCGAGCACTCCGCTGAACAACTGCTGCGCGGTCCCCACCATCCAGAAATCCGGGAACGAGCCAGGTCGGAACAGGCATCGCAGTCCGCTCGAACAGAACTCGACGCTTGACCGGCCTCACACCTACAGCATGTACTCCAGAGGCTGTCACTTCAGGCTTCAGGACGCGGGCACCATGAGCCCGGAGCGTACACCACCGCCCGAGAACGCATTGAGCATACCTCTGAAAACACAAGTCCCTTGGTGTGTATACCTCGTGCGATGCCGGGATAGTTCCCTCTACACTGGGATCACGAACGACTTGGATCGTAGAATCCAGAAACACAACTCCGGGCGCGGCTCGCGCTATACTCGCAGCCGGCTTCCCGTGGTATTGGTCTACCAGGAAATGAAAAACGATCGCAGTCTCGCTCTCAAAAGAGAGCTGGCGATCAAGCGCATGACGCGACGGGATAAAGAACTGCTAATCCAATCCCATGGACCAACAGCCCTGCCCGCCAGAAATGCCTGATTCCTCGTCTGCCCCAGAAACTCAGAGCGGGTCATTGGCCCGCTTGAGCATTCCGGGTGACGACAGAACTAGGACACCTTCACGTTTTCAGCACAAGGTCCCTTGGGACCCTGGCCTTCCGTGTAGCTGACCCGCTGTCCTTCATGCAGCTCTTCGAACCGCACACCTTGCAGGCTCTTGGAATGAAAAAACAAATCCTTTGAGCCACCGGTGCTGATGAATCCAAAACCCTTGTCAGTCAACTTCTTGATCGTGCCTTCGGCCATTCGAACGTTCCTGCGTGTCTGCCTGAATGGACGCCGCCCAGCATACATTTGCCAAATGTCCGCCATCCGTCAGTGCCGATGAGTGTAACAAGTGGAAGAGCAAAAACGCAAATGTATCGCAACCTCAGTCTCCATGTGCATGCATTCGCCGATTGGCAGTGGTCCGACTCCGTAGCCCGACGCGTCATTTTGAAGTTGCGATATTGGGACTCGGATCGCGCGGAGTCCACGGAAAAAGACACTCCACGCTGAAGCCGACACTGTCGCCGGACTCTCCGAGTCCGGCGGTTCAGTTCCCGCAATGCGGGGCACACTCTCACAAAGAAACCGAGCGTCCCGAACACAGATTTTTCCGAACGCCCGCGAGGCGAGAACATCGCCAACACCGGATTCGGAGATTCCTGTGACTGGGGGCCACACGTGAGATCGTGTCCTGGAATACCCCGTCGGCTTCAGCGCGGAGTGTCCAGGAAAATGGCCTGTTTGTCTCCGAAATTGTGAGACACCGCACATCGCACATCCGAAATCGCACGATTTCGGAGACAGTCGCATCTTTCTCCGTGGCATCCGCGCCTTCCATGTCCCCATAGCACAACTTCAAAATGCGTGAGCGAGGAATTACGTCTCTCGATGTCCTGCGAGAGTTCGACTCCCAGCGAAAGCCCGGAGACTCAAGCCTGATCGGTCTGTTGATTGAGTTGTCCGTTTTCCACGGATCCTGGGCATCCCCCTTCCCCCGGTGCGAGACGGGGCTTAACAGCCCGGTGAAATAGTCTGTGGCACGGACCACGAGTGCCACGTCAACTCTTGATCTTGGGGTTGAGTCAGGCCCGCGCGGGAGGGCGAAGCTCCTGCTGAGCCGCGAGCCAGGGTACGCGTCGACTCGCCTGAGCGGCTCGGCGGGAGCCTCGCCCTCCCGGACAGGATCCCATCACCCCAATTCGAAGACTTGACGAGGCACTCGCCCGTGATTCCTTGAGTCTCACGCATGGGCAGGATGCCCATGCCACGTTTTTCAACACGCTGATAGCACGGGAGGCTCGCCCCCGTGCTGTGAACACGATTGCCGTCAATCAGGCCGTCCCAGCGCCTGCATCGTGTTCACAGCACTGGCTCGCCCCCTAGACGATTCCGCCGACTCCTTGCAGATCTGGAAAACTTTTCAGATTTTCTCTTCTCTTCTCTTCTCTTCTCTTCTCTTCTAGGATGCACCCCTAGCTTAGTCATCAGATCTCGATCAGCGAGGATTCGATGCGTTTTGTTTTACTTCCACATGATGTCCAGGCGCGGTCCATTGGC
>JANOKO010000011.1:0-7071 GCA_031419335.1 Planctomycetota bacterium | reverse complement strand
TCTCCGGAATCGCGGTCTGGAGGTGTTCAATCCATTCAGTCAGTGCGGGTGTGCCCTCTATTTTGGCAATGACCCAAGGAAGATTCGAGCCATCTTTCTTGAATCCGTCGCCCCGATGCGGGGGACTGGGCATTCGGAGTTTGTCACTTTCAAGGGTGAGCGGCTGAGCGTCCGCCAAGAGAAAACGCTTGAACCAGATTGCGCTCGGAAAGACTCCTTCGTCTTCGGGCAGACTCGTCCAAATGGAGCGTTTATTGCTCAAGTTGAAGGCGGGCAGCCATTCTGAATCTTGAGGCAATGTCTCTGGGTGGAATAAGACTTTGCCAGTCTTCCGATCCTTGGACAACATTGCAAATCCATATTTTTCCAATGTGCTTGGGACCACACTCGAAGTCGGAACGAGAGTCCCTTCAGAGATGTGGCCCTGATGGTGGCTAACGAAAGCAACTTTCTCCGCCGCGATGGTTGGCGGATTGTTGTCCGAGGGCACAGAGACCACCAACTCATATCGAATTCGCTGATAATTGGGTTGTTGCGGATATATGCTCTCGGGAATATCGGCTTCCAAGGCCAATTCGAAGTGGTCTCCCTTTCTGCAGAACAACAAGTCCAGCGGGTCCGGCGTCACCGCCCCAATCGCCGCCTCCAACCCATCATTCAGCAACCGACTCACAAACCCCACGACATCGAAAAACGTCGTCTTCCCACTCGCATTCGGCCCGACCAGCACATGAAACGGGTCCAGTGGCTGCGAGATGTATCGCAGGCAGCGGAAGTTCAGGGCTTCGATGCGGGTGAGCATGTGGCGGTGCTGCGGAGGATCGGGGAAGGGAGGTGTACACTTACGACTTGATGGTAACGAACGACAAACCACGCTGCGACTGACTGTGGCATTCGGATCAAGTGCGTGACGTTCGCACGCTACTGCTGATTGCTGGCTTCACTGCCAGTGACTCGAATGAATGCGCCAACGTGTTCCTCCGCCTTCGTTTCCTTGGCGGTCTTCTGTTCCATTCCCCCCGGTACTCTGGTCGTGACCGTATCACCTACTGGCTCATGTCGGATGCACGCCAGATTGTCTCATTCCGCCCGGCGTACAAATGAATCAGGGTCGAACTGAATCACGAGAATCAAGCCGACGACATGATCCAGCTCAATGACAACCAGCCGACTCTCGCTGCGGAAATCACGGCTCTTGGAGGAGCGGGGTGTGCCAACGATTGCGAGTGTCTGGTCACCGAACGGCACGTCACATGCGGCATGACCCGCGGAGGTCGGGAGCCGCGAGACTGAGGCGCTGGCGGCAGTCTTCGAGGATTTCTTTCGTGCGACTGGCACCACAGCGACTCACACCCAGTGCGCGGACGGCCAGGAGTGCGTCGAGATCGCGGACACCGCCAGCGGCTTTGACTTGGACATGAGGTGCTGAGTGCAGCCGCATGAGCCGCAGATCATCATGCATTGCGCCACCCGTGCCATAACCGGTTGAAGTCTTCACCCAGTCGGCATTCAGATCCGAACAGATGTGACAGAGTTCGATTTTGTGCTCGTCCTTCAAGTAGCAGTTTTCGAAGATGACTTTGACCTTCTGCCCGGCTGCGTGGGCGACATCGATGATCGCCTTGATGTCGGCTCGAACGTAATCCCAGTTCTCGCTCAGTACCTGGCTGATGTTGACGACCATGTCGAGTTCCTCGCAGCCATCCGCGATCGCTCGTTCGGCTTCGGCCCGCTTGATCGCCGTGGTGTGTCCGCCGTGGGGGAAGCCAATCGTGGTGCTAGCCTTCACGGTGCTGCCCCGCAATTGCTCGGCACAGCGTGGCAACGCATACGGCAGAATACAAACGCTGGCCACATCGTTTAAGAGAGCCAACTTGATACCCGCATCGAGATCCGCCACCGTCAGAGCCGGATTGAGGAGCGAATGGTCGATCATCTTCGCGATGTCGGCGTAGGAGTAGTCCATCTGTGCATCCGAAGGTTCGTGCGACTCGACCAACGGTCAGCCAGCACTGGCCAACACAGCAGTCGTTACCACCAGTCTACAGGACGCCCGCGATCGGTTCCGCACCGTGGGCAAAAAAGACGGGGCGATTGGTGGCCGTGTAGAGCGGCTTGTTCCGATCGATTCCGAGTTTCTCGTACACCGTGGCTGCGTAGTTTTCGGGTGTGTAGGGAGCGTCGAGGACATTCCCACCCTCCTCGTCACTCACTCCGATGACTTGTCCCCCGGGAACTCCGGCTCCCGCCAACACAATCGAGTAGGCATTCGTCCAGTGATCGCGCCCTTGAAATCGATTGAGGCGCGGGGTGCGACCGAATTCGGTCACAAAGCAGACCAGCGTCTCGGCCAGCAGTCCGCGCATGTCGAGATCCTGGATCAACCCAGCCAAGGCGTGGTCGGTACTCCCCATCATGACCCAATGGCCGATCCCATACCGTCCTTCCCCGCCCGCCTTGTCTCGGACGGTGCCGCACGATCCCGAAGTATAGATCAGATCGTGATGGTCCCAGTTCAAATTGTCCCCACCAGGAACCTCGGGAGTCAGTGGCCAGCGGACATCGACAGTCACAAACCGTACTCCCGCTTCGATCAGCTTCCGCCCGACCAGGTAGCATGCCCCTCGATGCCCTTGTCCATAGAGTTCCCGTGTTTCCGGGGACTCATTGGCCAGGTTGAACACCTGATCGACTCGCGAGCTGGTCAGAGTGTCGAAAGCCTGTGCATAGAATCGCTCCATCCCAGCGACTTCGTTCCCGCGAGAGAAGCCCGCATCCAGAGTCGCCAGCATCTGTCGCCGCTGGTCGAACCTCGCCCCCGTGTTGACCGGGAGTGGCATCAAGTCCGCCACCTTCCACTTCGGATCGGAGAGATCGTGACCTCCCGTCTTAAACACTCGAGAGGCCGCGGGCAGGAACCCCGTCCGCGCGGAAGAGTGCTGCTCGTTGTTTCCCGGCACCATGACATACGGCGGCAGCTCGCGACACGCGCTCCCCAGCAGCTTCGTCGCAATACAGCCCATGTCCGGCATCTCCAAGGGGCTGGTCGGATGCGATCCGGACAACACGTACTGTGTCCCGTCGGGATGACCATTCGCACCCGCTTTCGCATGCCACATCGAGCGGACGACTGCCAACTTGTCAGCGACTCGCGAGGTGCGGGCCAACAGGTCAGTGAACTGAATCCCTGGCACATTGGTCGCGATCGGACGATGGGGACTGCGATGATCTATCGGGGCAGTCGGTTTGGGGTCCCAGGTATCGATGTGCGACAGACCGCCCTGTTCCAGAATTACGAGGACGTTTTTCGCTGCGGCTCTCCCTACGGTCTGGGCGGAGGTGGCCTGGGCTGCGAGCCACTGCGGCAATGACATCCCGAGTACGCCCGCTGCTCCGATGTGGAGTGCTTTGCGACGCGACAGTGGGAGTGTCAAGGGTGAGACCGGAACCTCGAAACGCATCAATCACCCATCGTAAAAATGGCAATTGGGTAGGCAACACATCGAAGCCCGTTGATCTCAGTGTAGTCGGTTCAGGGCCTCGCACAAGATCGATGAGTGGGAGAGGTCCGCACGGGGCAGGGGTGCCTTTAGGCCCAGCCACTCCCCCATATCTTCAGTTGTGAACAGCCCACGATCCATCCACCCCGTGGTCAGCGACACCAGACTGGCGAGTCTACGCCTTGGCCAGTGATACAACACGTACACCACTCACCCCATGCCGAGCTTCGCGCGTATGCCCATCAGCAGTGACATCGCCTGACCAATATCGGCCTTTTGGCGAATGGGGTCATGGGCGATTTCGCGTTCGATGGTGAGCGGACCGGAGTAGCCCAATCCTTTCAGCGTCCGGAGGTAGGTTTCCATGCCCACATCCCCTTCACCGAGTGCGACTTCGCTACCCCACCCAGTCCCACGACTTCCGGCTGCGGCCCACCGGGCATCTTTGCAATGAATGGACCGGACGTATTGGCCGACCTTCTGCAGCGCCTCGATCGGGTCGCCGGTGCCGTACAGGATCATATTTGCAGGGTCAAAGTTGATGAACAAATTCGGACGCTGCACATCGTGAATGAATTCGAGGAGGTGATCAGCAGTCTCCTGGCCCGTTTCAAGGTGCATATTCTGACCGTTCCGAGCCAAGTGGTCGAGGAGATCGCGCGTCCCCGTGAGCAGTCCCGCATAACTTGCCGAGGACTTCTCAGGCACGAACCCGATGTGCATCCCGACTACCCCGCACCCCAGTAATCGGGCAAAGTCCGCAATCTCTTTGGCCTCCTGCAATCGAGCCGCACGGGTCGCCTCGGGAACCAGCCCGACGGTCTGGGCGGTCGTGGGGATGTCAGCGTAGCTCTCTCCCTCGAAACCGCAGAAGACGCACGTGATGGTAATTCCCGCATCCGCACACCGACCGAGAAACTTCTCCGCCGCTGCCGCATTGCGCGTCCCGGCATGCGGAGCATGAATGTGTACGGTGGGAATTCCCAGCTCGCGGGCCACGTCAAGGTGGACTCCCAGACCTGCGTCGATCGAGGTGAACACTCCGATTGGCCACTGTCCCATGATGTACTCCGCGGTTGGTCGAGGGATCGAACACGAATCTGGCACTCGGGGCAACACCGCCCCGGTACGATGGTAACGGTCGATGTGAGTTCCGCCAATCAGGACGAAGTTTGGGGACTGTTCAGGTCGTAGTGACCGTCGGCGGGATGGTAGTACTCGTGCGCTCGGAGTAACCTGTCTGACGGAGTCCATCGAGTCTCCGACCTATCAGCCCGTTGAAAAAGACTGTGACACGGGCTTCTAGCCCGTGATTCCTTGAGTCTCTCGCATGGGCAGGATGCCCATGCCACGTTTTTCAACGCGCTGCTATCTCACACCAGCGCTGGTCCAGCTCTCAGAAAGTGTGGCAATGACACGTACGCAAACTCTCATGGCTGGACTCACGTTGCTGTGGGCGACGTGTGTCATGGCTCAGACACCGAAGCTGCCCGAACAAAAGCCAGCTGCGCCCAGTCCCGCTGCCATCGACTTTGAGCGGGCCAAGGGTTACTTGGACAAAGAGCGTCGTGGAGAGCAGCTCACGGAAGAGCAGCAGAAATACTTGAATCGGGCGAAAGCGGCGATCCGAGCTGGTGCCCAGCCCAACGGACGCCCCGCCAACGCCCCTGCAAGACCCCCACGAGACACGGTCGGGCTCCGGCCACTGACGGAGATGACCGCTCAAGATCGCTACTTGGAAGAGGACGGCGGACTCTACGGCGGTGGATCAAACCTGCCACCGGACGAGCACCAGCAAGCGGCAGAGGCGGCGCTCCAGCACATTCACCCGCTGGCAGCCGATGGGCAACCTTCTGCAGACGGGCGGATTGTGTTCATCTCAATCAGTATGTCGAACGCCACCCAGGAGTTCTCCCGATTCAAGCGGATCGCCGACGCCGACTCCTCCAAATCAGACACGCTCACCATCGTCGATTGTGCGCAGGGAGGACAAGCGATGGCGGAATGGGCGAACCCCCAAGCGGCTCCCTGGCGCGAGGCTCACAATCGCATCCAGAATGCGGGCGTCACTGCAGAGCAGGTGCAGGTCGCCTGGGTCAAACTGGCCAACAAGGTTCCGCGTGGCAACCTCACCGAACATGGACAAGCCCTCAAGCGTGACACGCTGGCCGTGATCCAGACTGCCAAATCGCGATTCCCGAATCTCCAGATCGTCTATCTGTCGAGCCGCATTTACGGTGGCTATGCCCAAGGGAACCTGAACCCCGAGCCGTATGCCTATGAGTCGGCATTCGTAGCGCGTTGGCTCATCCTGGATCAAATACGCGGTCAAGCAGAGTTGAACCACAACCCCGATTTGGGAGCTGTCACAGCCCCACTGCTACTGTGGGGGCCGTACCTGTGGGCTGACGGCACGACTCCCCGAGCTGCGGACCAATTGCGATACACACGAGCGGATCTGGCCGATGACGGTACACATCCCTCGGAGGCGGGACGGGACAAAGTAGCACAACTGATGCTGCGGTTCTTTCAGACCGATCCCCTGGCCAAGCCGTGGTTCACGGGCATGACTCGTTGACACGTGACGTGGCGAACGGGGCCGGAACTCAGTCACGCCCACTACAACTGGCTATCGTCGTAGGCACGCGCCAAGAGCATTCCGACGAGTTTGATGAAGCCTTCGTCGAACACGACCCGGGAGCGGGTGCCAGTGTCGGTGGGTTGGACGGAGATGCGAAGTGCATCGTTGCCGCTTTGCATCGCTTTCTTCCCGAATTCTTGTCGAGCGACTTCATCGTCGCCGAGCGCTGGCAAATTCAACCACGGTGCGGTGTGCAGGATCATCTGGAATGGATAGGCCGTCCCGCCGCCGGGTTCCGCCGCATTCCCAGCCAAGATCTGGTCAATGGCTGTTTTCAGGCTGGGCATAGCTTCACCGGCACCGACAGCAAACCACAGAGTCTGACTGCTGGTTCCCAGGTAGACACCGGGCACTCCGCCATAAGTCCTCTGTTCCCGCTCGGGAACGTTTTTCGCCACGAGTCGGTGAAAGACAATCCCCGCGTGGGTGTCGGCGTTCAATTCCACCTTGTCGAGTTCCTCTCGTCCTTGCACAGCTGTCAGCAGTTGTTCCAGACCTCGACCGAACGATTCACCACCGACGATTCGCAAGCCACCGAGGATGACGAATTGTTTCCCGGTGACGGGCTGGAACTGCACACAGAAGTCCATTTCCCCGTGCTCGGCAGTGGCCTTCAAAGAGTCAAACAGAGGGTCGACACTGGGGGCTTTGCCTTCCGGTAATTCCTTGGCGAGACCGAGTTGCATCGCCTCGACCATCGCAACTGCGGCCTTCCGCTCGCGCTTGTCCATCTTCCAACTCGCCGAGACCGTCAGTGGTTGTCCGTCGTTGAAGAGGGGGGAAAAGTACGATTTGCGTCCGGCCAGTTCCTTCGAGAGTTTGGCCATCTCGCTGTCGGGGGTGGCGTCCATCAGCACTTCGATTTCGACAGTTTTGCGTTCGCGAGAAGCGTCGATGCCGATCTGAAATTGCTCGCACTGGGTCATAATC
>JANOKO010000010.1:0-1247 GCA_031419335.1 Planctomycetota bacterium | reverse complement strand
ACTCCTGATGCATGCCTGATTTGCAGCATCACTCGAATCGGTGTGCAACCGACTGCTTCTATTTCCATGGTCGCACCGACTTGAAGCCCGGTACTCGGAAGTACGACCGGCCCACAGAGAAGGCACCCAATAATGCTTTCTTCCTTTCTCAGTGTGATCAAAGTGTCAAGCAGTCCTCGCTCTGCAGATTCACAATCCGGGTACTCGTCGGACGCTTGCAAGACCTGAATCTCTCCATCGCAGGAAGTTGCCAACGCAAAAGGTAGAATTCACCAGACTCGGAAACAAAGCTTGCAATGGCCCGTGTGGCCAACTGATACAGTGGCAGTTGGATATCCCGTTCGAGTTCGAGCTTGGGCATTGCTTCAGCCTTAGAAATCGGATTTGGTAGCGAGGTGGCAACGGTTGAGTCGCTTTGGACAGTGTTGCCTGCACGCAGTATTAGGTGTACCAGTGTTGCAGTGCAAGAACAGGTTGCAGTGGACTGGCTCACCGTTCAATCCCTTTTGTTCCCGCTCCATCCATCCTCCCCATTCGATGAATTGAACATTCGGATGACAAGAACAAGGGCGAACTGGAAATGGACTTCCCCACGCTTCGTGGGCGCGGGAAATGGAGAGTATCCTATCCCGTGAGGAGATCGAAGCATGCCAGTGAAGTCCAAGAAGTCCGACACCCCATCGAAGTTCGCATCGTCCCCGAAGCCTGTCTCGGGGCGGCGGGTGTATACGTCGCAGTTCAAGCGAGAGGCGGTGGAGCTGGTTGATCGAGAAGCGTTGTCGGTCGCGGAAGCGGCTCGGCGGTTGGGGGTGAACCAGACGTTGTTGCGATCTTGGAAGATGAAATTCCAGGAGCAGGGGGACCAGGCCTTTCCCGGGGCCGGTCAGCGGACGGCCATCGAAGAGCAGCTTAGGCAGCTGCGCGAGGAGAACGCGCGGCTGACGAGAGGTCGAGACATTTTGAAATTAGCGACGGCCTTCTTCTCGCGGGAATCGAGATGAGGTTTGTTTCTTGAGCAGCAACGAGAGGTCTTCTCAAATATTATACAGTGCTCTGTATTAGAGGTCTCGCGGAGCGGGTTTTATGCGTGGCGAGGTCGTGAACCGAGCGCGACACAGCTGCGTCAAGAGTCGCTGACGGAGACGATTCGCGAGATCCACACCCAGAGCGACAGGACCTACGGCGCGCCGCGCGTGTATCGAGAGCTGCTCCAGCAGGGACACGCCGTCAATCAGAACACCGTGGGG
>JANOKO010000009.1:0-2088 GCA_031419335.1 Planctomycetota bacterium | reverse complement strand
CACGCAGTTCGCCCAAGTGCTTCCGATCCGCGAAGTGGCCCTCACCAACGCAGTCCTCAATGGCAAGCCCGCCGCACTGCAAGCCGAAGGCGGCGGGTACAAGGTCGTCGTCGCTGGGAAAGGCACGCACGTCCTCGATGTCGAGTTCGACCTCCCCGCCATTACCGAAGGGGCCGCTGGTCGGTTCACCCTCAAGACCCTTCCCACCGCAGCTGCCAAGCTCTCCGTCCAGTTGCCGAAGATCATGGGCGACCGCGATCTGAAGGTGAACGGTGCCACCGGGGCCTACCGCATCCGCGACACCGAGGCCGGTCCCGTCCTTGACACAGCCGTCGATCGCGGCGGCGACATGACCGTCTCGTGGCAGCCGCGCGCGGTGCGCGGTGCCGGGAATACGATCCTGCATGTCGACACCGGAGCGGCGATCATCGTCGACGACACCGGTCTGCAAGTGAACCACCAGTTCGCCTATCGCGTGCGGCAAGGGTCGATCACCGAAGTCGCCTTTGAGGCCCCCGCCTCCCTCGCCATCCGCGAGATCTCCGGCCCCGATGTCGGCGGCTGGCAACTCGATGAGGTCCAAGGCATGACGCGCCGCCTGCGCGTGTTCCTCCGCCGAACCGTCGAGGACCAGACGATGATCCTCATCGACCTGTTCACGCCGCTCCCGGTGAGCGACGTGACCCAGACGCTGCCGATCCCCGAACTGATCCCGCTGGATGCCACGCGCGAGATCGGTCAGATCGGCCTGTTCGCGGGCGGTGAGTTCGCGTTGCGGGCCGTCGATGTCAAGGGAGCCGTGCAGATCGATGTCGGCAAGTACCAGCCCGCCGCCGTCCCGCATCGACCCGCAGACGCCCCGCTGTCGGCCTACCGCTATGCCACGCGGCCCGCGAGTCTGACACTCTCGCTCTCGCGTCGTCAGCCCGAGACGAAGTGCTTGACCGAGCACGGGGTGCTGGTCGGTACGCGCAAGCTGGAGTGGGCCAGCCGGTTCCTGTTTGACCTCACCGGGGCCCCGCGTCCCAGCGTCTCGGTCACGCTTCCGCCGGACTTCTTACTCATGGATGTCGAGGGTTCGGACTTCATCAACGACTGGTACGACTCTCCTGCGGAGGGGGGCGCACGTACGCTGACCATCGAGTTCGATCAACCGCGACTGGGCCAGGTCGAGCTGCTGCTCACCGGCCTCGTCGCTCGGAAGGCCGACAGCAGTTCGGTCGACCTGCTGCCCCCGCAGCCGATCGGCGTGGCCAAGCTGAACTCGTCGCTGGCCGTGTGGCTCAGCGACATCTACTCGGCCACAGTCCGCTCGTCCGAGGGCTGGAAGACCGCTCCGCCGGAGCAGTTGTCGAATGAGTTGCAGCACCTCCGCCAGATACCGATGCAGTTCGCCTACCGCGCGAACGCGGTGGTCAATACGCCGGTGGTCGTCGACCTCACGCGGCAAGTGGCCCAGCTCAGCGCGGACCTCGTGACGCTCGTCGCAGTGGCGGATGACTCGGTCGATTACGGGCTGACGTTCCGCTGGAAGATCAGCCGGGCCGCAGCCGACACGTTCCAGTTTACGACGCCGAGCTGGCTCAAGGACCGCCTGGAACTGAGCGTCCCCGGCGTGCGGCAGATCGGTTTCGAGGCCACCGAAAACGGCGACATCCTGTGGACAATTCAGCTGGTCGACGCCGTGCGGAATCAGTTCCTGTGTACCGGGATTGTGACGCTTCCGCCTCCGGCTGACGACATCATCCAGATTCCGGATGTGCAGTTCCTCGACACCATCGTGGCCGGGAAGCAGAACCCGCTGGAGAGCCAGCGGCGGTGTGCCATCGTCGTCAACCGCTCGGCGGGTCAGTTGGTTTCGGTCGATGAACGGCTGGTCAACAAGCTGCCGAAAGATCAGTTGCCGCTGGTGGTCGACAGCGCTCTGCTGGTGCAGGCGATGGCGATTACCGAGTTGTCCTCGGACCAGACGATGCCGAAGTGGAAGCTGGTGCGGTCCGCGTTGCAGGACAACGGCAAGGCCACGATCACCGGCAGCGAGCTAGTGACCACGCTGGCCTGGGACGGCTCGTGGAAGACGCGGGCCAC
>JANOKO010000008.1:0-3287 GCA_031419335.1 Planctomycetota bacterium | reverse complement strand
CGCCCCGACTCCACCCAGATGTTGTCGATGAACGATTGCAGCACCCGGTCCTCCCGTGCGTGGCGGATGACCTCGTCCGGCACCGACGGCCCCACCGTCAGCTTCGTCGTCGCCGCCAACAGTTTCGGGTCGGAAACAGCTGCGGTGATCCACGCTCGGAAGGCATCGAGTTCGGCCTTCCGCACCTCGGGCTTAATGAGTCCCGGCTTCTCGGGTGCGCGGGCGATGAAGTCGAGCAGCTTCGACTTCGCAGGATTCTTCACATCGATCAGCCCGCCATTACGCAGGGCTGCGAATGTTTCGCTCTGGCTGGGGCGGATGTAGTCCTTGAGGTCGACCCCCGACAGATGACACTCGGAACAGCTACTCGCGTTCTTAGAGTTCAGGATGGGGAGGATGCGGCGCTCGAAGACCTTGAGGGCGTCTTCAGCCAGCAAGGGAGACGCCATCGACAGACAGCAGACGATCAATCGAATCACGCGGGTCATGGGATGGCTCTCGGGGCGAATTGGGGATTGACGATGCATGTTGTCAATTTGAAGAGCCATCGACAAGGTGGTGGAAAGTTTGCAGTCAACTTACGAACAAGAAGTTGATCGCTAGACTGCGCGACAACATCTTGACGATCATCCGAGGCATCTAAGTCTCTTGGCTGGTTTTCCCAATTTAAGAAGTTGGACAGTCCGTCAAATCGACAGCACCTCACCGTGTCTCAACGACTCGGGCAATCGAATTGGAATCGACAAACCCATGACTGCGGCAGCTATTGCCGATCAGTTACGGTGCGGTTCCCCGAAAACGTGAATGTCGCTCAGCAGTCTATGAACTCACTGTTCGAATTCTGAGGGTCGGAATACGCTCCCGGCATTCTGTGCTTTGGAGGGCCGTTGAGCCGTCGTGAGAATACCACTTCCACTCCCTTTGCGAGCCAACTGGCTACCATCGCTACTGGCGGTGCTGTGGGTATTTGCTATTTCGGGGTGTGCCCATCGATTCACGATCGTCGACGGTCGGGGGGACGGGGATGCTCAGATCGTCATGCGAGGGCAGACCCCTGAGTTGCCGCTGCTGGAGATGTCCCCCGAGAGCGGATTGGTCATGCCCCTCGAATCGGGGGGGCCTGGCTTCCTTTCTCAGAACATACCCACCGATTCGAGGCCGGACACGCCGCCGCCGATGACGATTCACCTGCGTGAGGCCATTGCGATGGCCTTGAACCGCTCCGATGTGATCCGCACTCTGAACGGTATTGAATCGGTCACGGGGTATGATCCCGCCATCGCCGATGCCCAATCGAGTGCCGAGTCGGGCGTCTTTGCGCCACAGTTGCGAATGGCTTATGACGGGGGGCAGATCAACGGACCTCCCCAGACATTTTTCGGTCCCGGAATTTCAACCCGGTCGCGTTACGACGAGGGGGACTTCACAGCAGAACTCAGCAAGCTCTGGCCACTGGGTACTACGACCCGGATAGCCCATGACCCGAGTTCGCTTACCTATCTGTTCTTTCCGAACAGTGCGCCATCCGGCAATTTCAATCCGGCCTATTCGTCGGCGGGGGTCTTTGAGGTTCGCCAGCCTCTACTGCGCGGGTTCGGGCCGACACTTAACACCGCTCCGATTCGGATTGCTCAGACCCGTGCGGAACAGTCGCGCTGGCAGGTCGAGGAAGTCACGAACCGACAGGTGCGGAGCGTTGAAGAAAGCTACTGGAATCTTCACGCCGCACACGTGGGGTATCAGGCCACGCAAGCGGTGGTCACTCTGGCACAGGAGGCGGTCCGCCTCGAAGAGTTGCGTTATCAGGCCGAACGGTCGACTTATGCCGACCTCGCCCGGACCAAGGTGCAGTTGGAACGACTGCGACAGCAATCGGCCAGCAGTCGGTTTCGACTGGCGGAGCAGGACATTGAACTGCGGCAGCTCATCGGTCTCGAATCGGATGGCAGTCCGCCGCTATTGCCGACCGATCTCCCGCAGCAGGCTTTGGTGGAGATCGATATCGCGGGCAGTGTGGGCGAGGCACTCGTCCACCGTCCCGACCTGCAACAGCGACGGCACGAAGTCGAGCGGCTCGACCTGCAGCGTCGCGTGGCGAAGAACCAGACCTTGCCACAGTTGGACGCGCGTTATCAATTACGGACGAACGGTCTAGGAAATCGGTATGACGATGCCGCGCGGCAAGCGGCGTCACTCGATTTCACCGACTGGACGATCGGCTTGGAGTTCTCGATGCCGTTGGGCAATCAGCAGGCGAAGTCCCGGCTCGTTGCGCGCGAGATGGAAGTCTCCCGCGAGCGCGCCCGATTGCGAGAGTACGAACACCAGATCGCCTACGACATGTCTCTGCTGGCCAGTGAAGCGCAGAGCCGCTGGGAGCAGGCGGACAGCGCCCTGCGTGAATTCACGGAAGCGGAGCGGTGGCTGAAACTGGCGACGATTCGCTACCAGAATCCCCGAGTGGCGGATGCCAGTCGCAATCTACTCTTGGCCGCCTTGGACGACTTTCAAACAGCGATGCAAGCGTACGTCAATGCCCGCACGGGAGCTGCGGCCAGCTTAGCCCGATACAACATCACACTGGCCCGTATCGAAGAGGCCAAGGGGACGTTGCTGGACCGTTGGCGGATCGAATTCGACAACGCAGAGACGCCTCAGCCTCCCGTCGAGTTGGAACCCCCGAGATTGCCGATGACGCGAATGCTCCCTTCGAAAATCCGAGTGGCCGCACTGACGAGGACGATTCCGGGGGCGGGTCACTCGGTGCGTCAGACTTCCAAGACCAATCCCGTGTCGTCCGAGCATCGTGGGCACTCGAATGCCTCCCAGTCGTCCTACCACCAGAACTCAGTCCGCAGGTAGCTCAGCGCCTTGGTCGAGACGACCGTGCCGAGTGAGTACCAGCCCCGATCGATTCTTCCAAACCCACTCATTCCGGTCCGCAAGCGACCATCCGCGTCTTTCAGGTGGCAGTAGACGACGAGGGTCGATGTCAGGGGAGCCTTGCTTCCGGCGGGCGTCGTGATCGTGGAGGGCGCGATGCGATCCACGGTGGCCCTGAACGTCTCGAACGGCACAGCCCGGGCCTTAAGGTAGACTGGTTGTCCGGGGATCAGTCCGACGATCTCTTCTTCCGGCACGGAGATTTCAATGAACGACTGCGAAGCATCCTGGACCGAACAGAGCGGTGCCCCTTGAGTGGCCAATGTTCCGACCTGCTCTTGAATACGGGGGGTGGCGATGACGCCATCGACCGGAGATCGGACGAGCAGCAGGGACTGGCGCTC
>JANOKO010000007.1:0-3560 GCA_031419335.1 Planctomycetota bacterium | reverse complement strand
CGCCTTCGCGACAAAGTGAGCGGCTTTCTCAGCCAGCGGGTTGATGACGCCGGGAGCTGCAGAGGCCGGTTTGGTCCCCATCGTGGCCATCGCGACAGCGCCCAGTGCGAGCGGGCTCGATTGGAGGAAGTGGCGGCGAGTTGCCTGTTGCAGTTGTGCTGTAAGTGAGTTCATGAAAAACCGGACCAGCGGGGTCAGTGAGTCACTCGGGAACGAGGAACTCGGATGAATCAAATCAATGTTATCTTATTCGTGAGCACGACGATTGAGTAGTCCGCTCCTAGAGAAGGCTGATTGAACTCAGAGACTGGGCTTCGACGTGACCAACTCGCTCAATTCCAAGCAACTCAACTCCTTGCCAATTCTGACATAACATCGAGTGCCGACAAAAGCCGGAGCAGCGAGAGTTTCGGTGCTGTCAGTCTTGAGACGCAGGTGATTGATCTCGCGAACCGACCCACCCATGTCCTCCCACAAAATGAATTCACATGCATGCGTCAGCACCAGCAACCGTTGTCTCGCAGCAACGAGGTAGGCGTACTCATTGAGTCGTCGGTCCGCGTGTTCCCAAACCGGCTTAAGCGTCGGCCCGGGAGTGGCCTCGAAGCAGTGCAGCCCGTGATGCACGCCGTACAGGCGATTCCCGATGGCGACAGGAGTGTGAGCGTCGGGAGTGAAGTCCGCGAAGTGGCCCGTCGGCTTCACCACCAGACGCGGGGATTTCCTGTCATCGAACTCGTACAGCCAGGCCCCATTGTTCTCCGTCGCCACGAAGAGTTGATCGCCGACGATCACGGGGGTCGGGACGTTGAAATCGCCGGTGAACTCCGGGGTGATCGTCCACTCCGATTGACCGGTTTTGAGATCCCACGCCCCGAGAATCTTGTCGTCAAAGCCGATGGCCAGATTGCGGCCTCCCCGCTTCCAATGCACGAACGACGAGTGGCTCGGCTTGCCGCCGGGGGACTTCCAGAGTTCCTCCCCCGTCTCGGGATTGAGGCCAACCAGGCACGCCTTGCGCCCTCCCGGTTGGACAACGAGAACCCCCTCCGCCAGCAGCGGCGATCCCACCATGCCCCACTCCAGTTGGGGGGTGTCGTAGTCCGCAGCCAGGTCGCGTTCCCACAATAGATCCCCAGTGGCCAGATCGAGGGCGGTGAGGTGGCCGAATGCTCCCTGCAAGTAGACGACGCTCTCGTGAATCAGCGGGGTGGCGCGCGGGGAATTGCCGTAATCGAGGGTGCCGGGCGCGGGGTAGGCGTGCCTCCACAGCCGCTCGCCGGACTCGGCGTCGAAGCCTTCGATCAGGTCTTCCTCGTCGGCCAGATCGCGTGAGCCGACCACACAGACCCCTTCGGCCACTGCTACGCCGCCGTGCCCGGGACTCGGGAGCTTCGCTGTCCAGAGGGGCGTGATGTCCTTCGGCAGAGAACCGGGGAGCCACTTCAACACCCCATCGCGGTTCGCCCCCCGCCAGCCTGGCCAGTCGGGGTTGCCGGTATCAACGGTCGCTTCAGGTGCGTCCACGAATTCGCGCACGACTCCGTAGCCTGGCCCCCTAGGTCCGGGCGGAAAGGACGTAGGCGTCCGTTCTACGGCGGATGCAGCTACTTTTTTTTCGAGGTCGTCTCGTCGGTCGTCACAGCCGGTTCCGGCTTCATCGGCTCGAATGGCACGAACCCCGCTTCGGTCTCCAGGGCCTCGAGCAACTCGACATGTTCAGCCACCCCGAATAGTGCAGTCTTGATCGCCTCCTGCTCTGCCGTCGACAGCGACGCATCCACGAAGGCGTTAATGAACGGCACCGGCTTCGAGCGGGCGATCACCCGCAGATCCCCCTTCTTGACCGTCCCGCACCCCTCCAACAGCCGCTCCGCATAACTCGAAATCACCGCCACCGCCTTCTCACCAGCCTTCAGTTCCATCAGCTTGGCCGCTGCGTTACTGCATGACGGACAGGTTTCCTTCTCCATGGGCACCGGGAGCTTGTTGGCCTTCAGTAGGTCCACAATGACGGCATACTTTTCGTCACAATCTTCAGGGCCGAAGAACACACGATACCCCGAGAGGTCGCTGGCCCCCTTCGCCGGGTCCGCGGTGCGGACCACGAGGAGACCGGTCTGCGTGGTCTCCCCCTCAGCACCGGAGAGGGCCGCAATCGGCTGCATCTTCCGTTGAAGCTTGGCGGCGTCATGCAGAACCACTGAGTGCTTGCCGATGACCAGTTGAGCGGGTCCGCCGGTCTCCTTGACGGCCTTCACGAGCGACTCGGACCAGGTGACTTTCACCGGTCGGGCGAGGGTCTTGGCAAGGTGGTCACCGAGCTTCTCGTACTTGCGCTGGGCGTACCCCTTCACGCAGTCGCAGGAGAGCGGTGCGGAGAGCGGGTCCATGACCACGATGTGGAGCGTACGGTCCTCGGCGCGGGCCGGGGTGGCGATCATAAGGAGGCCGAAGAAGAGGAGGCCAACTACAATTCTCATGATCGATTCCGATGGGACGGTGTTCATGACTGGCGAGCCGGTGTGCGTTGCCCCCAGACCGTGAGTACTCGAAGAATCTGGGGGCTGATGCCAACGGCTCGACATATCTTTCGTGCAAGGGCTACTTGGCGGTCGTCTTCGGCTCTTCGGTTTTCTTCTCGTCTGCGTCCTTCGCGGTACGGGTGGCCTTCTGTTCTGGGAACGCCTGAGACTTCACCCGCAATTCCTGATGGCCCACGAACTGGAACTGGAACTCCAGCCAGTCGGCCCCGCTCATCTGAATACTAACCACCAATTCCTCGCCGTCCTGTCGAACGGCCACCCAGGACAGATCGTTGCTGTACTGGCCGAGCATGCCGCCTTGCACCGTCAGTTTGCCGCCCGGCTGGAAGTCGATGCGGTTGAAGGCTCCCTCGGGTTGAGTCAGGGCTTTGATCTTCTCTTCGTCGGTGCGGTTCTCTTTCTTCGGAGACTGGACTGCCGTCCATTCTCCGATCAGTTTTTTGCCCAAGCCGTCGGTCGCCGCCTTCGAGGCCAACTCCTCTTCCGTGAACTCGGGGGCCTCTGAGAGTGGCAAGAGCACCAGAATATTCCCCTTGTCGACATTCATCATGTAGTACCGGTCGCGGACATCATCGTGAGCCACGGCCACATGCTTACAGCCGATGCCAATCTTGGCCTTGCCGATGTAGCCGACCAGTTCGCCAGCTGCGTTAAACCGCTTGATGTTCCCGATGCTCGACTCCGCACATAGCACATCACCGTTCGAGCAGCAGCGGATGTTCATCGGGTTGCAGCAACTGCCGAAGCCGTCGACGGCCTCGCGGTCACGCTTGCCGAACGAGGAGACCGGCGTGCCATCGCGGTCGTGGATGGCGACCTGGAACTTAGTGTTCGCGGCGACGAGCAGTTGATCGCCGCTGGCTTGAATGTCCATCTGGCCGCAACATCCCGAGAGGCGGTCGAGAACCTTGGTCGGCTCCGTGAAGTCGTGGTTGGACCGCCAGACCTCGTAGCCGTTGCCGGTGACGCAGACGAAGAGATCCTTCTCAGTCACAGCCAGGGCGGTGATCCGCA
>JANOKO010000006.1:0-2834 GCA_031419335.1 Planctomycetota bacterium | reverse complement strand
TTCCTGCGGGCCAAGGTCGACGGCGAGGTGGTGTCGCTCTCGTCCGACCTGCAACTCAAGAAGCACTTCAAGCACACGATCGAGGTCGTGATCGACCGGCTGGTGGCTGGGAAGGGCACCCGCACGCGGCTCGCCGAAGCGATAGAGACGGCGGCGAAGCTGGCCGAGGGGCGGCTGGTTGTGGAGGTGGCCGCAGGCCAGGACGAGAGACGAGAGACGAGAGATGAGAGCCAGACCAGTCGGCCCGCAAACGCTCTGGTCGATCAATCATCAACCATCAACCATCAACCCTCTTCCTCCTCCACCCTCTACTCCACCAAATACGCCTGCCCCGACTGCGGCATCTCCTACGAACCGCCGTCGCCGCAACTCTTCAGCTTCAACAGCCCCCTCGGCATGTGCGTCCCGTGCCAGGGGCTCGGGCAGCGGCATGAGTTCCAGATTGACCGGCTCGTGGAAGACCCCGAGAAGTCGATCACGCAGGGGTGCCTGACGCTGCTCGGGGCCTTCCGCGAAGTCGGTCGCTGGCGGAAGCACATCTACGTCGGCGTCGCTGCTGCCATCGAGCAAGATTGCGGGATGGAGGAAGATACGTTCCTCAAGCTGCCGTGGAATGAACTGCCGGAAGAGGCAGTCGAGAAATTCTTGAACGGCATGGGCGACCGGCACATCACCTATTCGTGGAAGCACTCCGGCGGCCTCTGGAAGCACGGCGGGACGTGGGACGGCTACTGCCCAGAACTCTTAGAAGAGTACCGCAAAGCCAAGAACCCCATGCGCCGCAAGCAGCTGGAAAAATACATGGAGGTCACGCCGTGTACCGCGTGCGAGGGGACGCGGCTGAACCCGCAGGCGCGGGCGGTCGTGATTACGAGCAAGAGCCTAGGGGCAAGGGCCTGTGGCTTAATGCTAGAGGAGAAGGGCAAGGGCCAAGGGGCTCGGGCTAAGGGAAAGACGGCTGCGGCTCCGGTCGTTCAACCATCAACCATCAACCATCAACCCTCCCCTCTGGCCCTGGGCCTCCCCCAGGTCTGCAACCTCTCCGTCGAAGACGCGCTGCAGTTCTTCCAGGAGATCGAACTCGATGAGACACAGTCGCTGATCGCTGTCGAAGCCCTCAAGGAGATTCGCGGGCGGTTGGGCTTCTTGTTGCGCTGCGGGCTGAATTACCTCGCGCTGGATCGTTCCGCTCCGACGCTTTCGGGCGGCGAGTCGCAGCGGATTCGGCTGGCGGGGCAGATCGGGTGCGGGCTGGTCGGGGTGTTATACATTCTCGATGAGCCTTCGATCGGGCTGCACCCGCGCGACAACACGATGCTGCTGCGGAGTCTGCAAGACCTCCGCGATCAGGGGAACACGGTCATCGTCGTCGAGCATGACGAAGAGACGATGCAGGCTGCCGATTACATCTTCGACTTCGGTCCAGGCCCGGGCGTGCGCGGCGGCGAGATCGTGGCCCGAGGGACCGTCGAGGAGATCAAGGCCAGCGAGCGCAGCGTCACCGGGGCCTTCCTGTCAGGTCGCCGCTGCATTGAAGTTCCGAAGCAGCGCCGACCGATCGGCGACAAGCGAATCAAGATCTCTGGGGCCACACACAACAACCTCAAGAACGTCGATGTCGAGATCCCACTCGGGGCCTTCGTCTGCATCACTGGGGTCAGCGGATCGGGCAAGAGTTCGGTGAGCAACGACATCCTCTGGGAAGTTCTCAACCGCGACATCAACAAGGGACTCGGAAGCCCCGGCAAGTTCAAGAAGATCACCGGCCTCGAAAACCTCGACAAGGCGATCGACATCGACCAATCGCCGATCGGTCGCACTCCCCGCTCGAACCCGGCGACCTACGTCAAGCTCTTTGACGAGATTCGCGACTTCTACACCCAACTCCCGCAAGCGAAGCTGCGCGGGTATACGCCGGGACGGTTCAGCTTCAACGTGGCCGACGGTCGTTGCGAGGCGTGCGAGGGGCATGGGGCGACGAAGTTGGAGATGGACTTCCTGGCTGACATCTGGGTGAACTGTGCGCTATGCAACGGCAAGCGATTCAACCACGAAACGCTGGAGGTGAAGTACAAGGAACAGAGCATCGCCGATGTCCTCGACATGGACGTGCAGGAGGCGTTCGAGCTGTTCCAGCATCACCCCAAGATCTATCAGATGCTGAAGACGCTGCACGATGTGGGGTTGGATTATCTCAAGCTCGGGCAGTCGAGCCCGACGCTCTCTGGCGGTGAGGCCCAGCGGATCAAGCTCGCGCGGGAACTCGGCAAGCGTTCAACTGGGAAGACGCTGTATTTGCTCGATGAACCGACGACCGGCCTGCACTTCGCCGATGTGCAGATGCTGCTGAAGGTGCTGCACGGGTTCGTCGAGGCGGGGAACACCGTGGTCGTCGTCGAACACAGCCTGGATGTCGTCAAGACCGCCGACTGGGTGATCGACCTCGGCCCCGAAGGCGGCAGTGGCGGCGGGGAGATCGTGTGCGTTGGCACGCCAGAAGAGGTGGCGAAGTGCGAGCTGTCGCATACGGGGCGGGCGTTGCGAGCGGTCCTGGAGACAGCGAGCGGGGGACGTAAGTCCCCCGTGCAGAGCGGCACCCCCGACCCCAAAGCCGCCCGTAAGAAACGCAAACAGACCCCGAACGTCGTGGTGGCCAGCCACGCTCTCGCAAACACGGCAGACTTACGTCTGCCGCTCGCTGACACCACCATCACCATCCGCGGGGCCTCCCAACACAACCTGCAATCGCTGAACCTCACCGTCCCACGCGATCAAATGAGCGTCTTCTGCGGCCCGAGCGGGAGCGGCAAGTCATCGCTGGCGATGGACACCCT
>JANOKO010000005.1:0-6202 GCA_031419335.1 Planctomycetota bacterium | reverse complement strand
ATCACCTGGAGCCTCTCTGGGAGAGTATGAAATCCGATGTTGTCTCGTGTGAGGCCGAATTTCGGATCTTCTTTGATGTGAAACCGTTGGCTCCGTTAACCCGCGACCAGTTGCGAGAGTTGATGGCCAAGCATGGTGTCGGAGAGCACCCCGAGCACATCCCAGATTTCCTGCGGGAGGTTGCGGGTCCGGAGGCAAAGGTCACGGCCCCCGTGCGAACCCTGTTTCGGCAGGGTCAACACCGCCGTGACGATCTGCTGGAGATGCGCCACCTCCGTGACGAGCAGTTCAGCGTCATGCGGGATGGGGATAATCGGCAGTTGCAGATTCATGATGTCGGCCGTGCGCCCCATGTTTCACCGGGCTTGGAGATGTTTCGCGGCCCCCTGAAGACACGGGACGAGGGATTCCACCCGAATCATGCCGAGCGGTCCAATGGGCTGGTGAGACTCATTTCGGAGAGTCCTCCATCAGACAAGCGCGGGCGTTTGAAAACGACGCACACGATTGATTGGGCGACCGGGGTCTCGCTGCGCAGGGAGCGGGAGCTCGAAGGAATCTCGATCCAAGAGTCGGACTACTCCGGTCTGACTGCGTTTGCGGGGGGACTTAATTTCCCCCGCTGTGTACTCACGATTCGATATGTCGCGGGAGTGGTCGGCAGCTTCGATCTGGCGTTTTTGGATGAGGCGACATTTAACGAACCGATTCCTGAGTCGACCTTCCTGATTGCCAAGCCCGAGGGGTGGCAGGTACTCGATTTTCGTGATCACGCTGATGGTGCCAGCTTGCCCATGACTGAAGCTGCGGTGGCCGACATGCGAGCCCAGATTCCCCCCGTGGCCGCCGTCGGCCAGCCCCTGGCGGGACTTCAGAAAACTGATGCTGCAACATCGATCCCGATGCGAATCCTGCTACTGCTGAATGGCTTGGCATTGATCGCTTTGGGTGCGTGGATGTGGAAAAGAGCATCGCTCAAAGAACCAAAACTTTAACTCTGATGTTTCCACGGTTGGTCTGTGGAAGCTGAAAGGGCTGTTCGAGGAGGGTCTGCTATGAAAATGTTTTTCGCACCAGCCATCATTTTGCTGGCGGGTGCTGCGTCACTGATCATCCCCTTGAAGGTGATCGCGGAGTGTGGGTTGAATCCCGTCACCCATATGCCGTCCAAATGTAATCCTCCCTCGGAAACGGGTCCAACGGGACTCGTCGGATTCTGTGCGGGAGAAAACGATGGAACATGCACCAATCTGAGTTGTGCTGGGACAGCGTGGGGCAATGCTCTCCCGGGCCGCTGCGTCAACGGCATCATCACAGAAAACAATGTCCCCGTGTGCGAATCTGATTTTGCAGCCACTGTTGTCACCGTCCACCAGTACACACAAGCCTGCGAGAGTGTCGGTGGCTGTGAATGTGTCTGGACTCAGACGGGCGAAAAGCAAAACGTGCAGGTCTGCAACTGCCGGGATCTGGCTCCGTTGAATTGAATTGCAATCCCGAGATGTGACCAGGGGGTGTTGTTTCGGCCTGTGGCTGGAGCGACATCCTCTGTTCGTTGGCATCACGCCTTATTCAATATTCGCCGCGGGCGAGATCGGTACTGGCTCTCGGTAACGATCAGCTTTGAATGTCTTTCAGCGAGAATCATTGACACTCCGCGCTGAAGCCGACATGGTTTTCGAGGCCCTGGGGACACGAGTGGCCCAAAGTCGCCGGATTCTCCGAATCCGGTGTGGGCGATGTCCCCGCCGCATGGGTGTTTGGAATACTCGATGATCGGGGCACTCGTTGTTTTTGTGAGTGTGTGCCCCGCTTGGCGGACGCTGAACCGCCGGACTCGGAGAGCCCGGCGACTTTGGCGGCTTCCCCGTGACGTGTCCGAATTAGCGATTGTTCGCGGCCCGACCGGTGGCGGAACCGGCCCCGCCCGCTCCCGCCTGAAGGACTTCGCGGCCTTGGCCCGTATAGAAGTCGGACAATTGGATAACTGCGGGACCAAGCAAGAACAGGTACACCGCAGGCAGCAGGCACAGCACGGTGGGAAACAGCAGCTTGAACGTCGCGGAATTCGCCTTCTGGTCGGCCCGTTGACGCATCGTTTCACGCATGCTGTCCGAATAATCGACCAGGGCATCCGTCATACTGGTGCCCATGCGATCGGTCTGGATGATGAGTGACGTAAAGGAGTGAACCTCGGGAATGTCGACCCGCTGACTGAATCCAGTCAGCGCCTGGTCCATCGATCCGATGCGGGACTGCTCGGTGACGATCTTAAGTTCCTTAGTGAGTGCGGGGTAGACCGGCTCCAGGTCGACACCCACACGCCCGAGTGCCCTGGGCACGGTCATTCCCTGGCTGACGCACATATTGAGCAGGTCGAGCATATCAGGCATGCCGTTGCTGATCTCCCGCAGTCGCTCCGCCGCCTTGCTGCGAACGATGAGCGTAGGCAGTGACCAGCCAATCAAGGGAAGCATCACAATTCCCGCGATCAGCAGCGGCTCAAAACGCGGCGGACCAAAGACCAGCATCAGGCCACAAAAGAGAATCGGCAGGAAGATACCCAGGTAGCGGATCGAGGCCAGATTGTGCCAGGCATTGCGACTGTAGTAGCCAGCGTTTTGGAGGGTGCGGGTCAGCTCGCGTCGACGGTCGTCCGACTCCGGCAACATGGAAGAGAGTGTGGTTGTGACGGGGCCAAAGACCAAGTCGCCTCCATCACTCAGGAGGCTCTCATCGATCGGCAAGGCGGCGGACTCGGTCTTCGCCCTCTGGGCCTGACCGCTGGAGGTGACATATCCGGCGTCCCAGATGCCCGATCCGGCAGACTTAGTGCCGAAGATACGGGAGCGACTGCCCTCGGGTGTGGTGCGCGGGGCTGGCCCCTCATCGTGAATGGAGGCGATCGAATCCCGGGTCACACGGGACGCCGGACTGCTCTGCGCGGTTGGGGCTGGGGCTGTTGCAGCCACCGGTGGGATTGGCATCGGTGGGGGCTGCAGAGGACTCGGTCCCTTGATCGAGGAGGCCGACTTCTGAAAGCCGCTGGAATTCTCCGGGCGACGACGAATGGCAGGGTCCTCCTGGCGCGAGCGCCAGGCTTTGTAGATGATCCGGATCATGAGGATCACCGACAGTGCGACCATCAGAGTGACAATGGGAAAGTTATTCATCGCCGGATCCATCAGTCTGAAAAGTGTGCGCTGTGGTACAGGTGCCGTGCCAATGTGCGGGGGTCTACGTTTGCTTGCTGGATGCCAGGACTCGCATGACCCACAGCGATCCGACCACCTGCAGAATGATCGCGAGAATCGTCAAGCGGCTGGCCCAGGTCGAGTTCATCAGATTCTGCAAATAGCCCGGATCGCGGAACATGAAGTAGACGAGGATCGCCGGGGGCAAAGAGATCATCAGGATTGCCACAGCTCGGCTGGCGGACGTGGCAGCGGCGAGGCGACCCTGAAACTGGATCCGGTCACGAATCGTCTGAGCGAGCCGCTGCAACACATGCACGAGGTCCCCTCCGGTCTCTCGGTGGACACCCAGAGCAGTCGCCAGGACGCTGGTACTGACAAGTCCGGTGCGAATCGGGAGTTCTTCCATCGCCTGCGACAAGGGGAGACCGAATCCGATGCGATCGGTGCAACGGCGAAGTTCCTCACCCAGTGGTGCGGGAGTGTCATTGGCCACGACTTGCAAACACGCTTCCAGGCTGCGACCGGTTTTCGCGGCTCGGGAGAGTTCGTCGATCATCGGGGGCATTTGATTCAGCATCACGGACTGGCGTCTGGCGCGCATGAGCACTGCGATGACGACCGGGGCCACGAAGCCAAAGAACGCGGCGATAGCCGCCGTGATCGGATTCTCTTGCAGGACGAATACCAGTCCTCCAAGTGCCACACCACTGCACAGGCACAGAGCCAGCACCATACTCGGAGACAGTCCGATGCCCGACTGAATCATGAGTACATCGAACCACGAGTTGATGCGATTGCTCAGGTCGTCCGTCTCATCGGTGGCAAATGTCTCCTGCTGGCGCAGGATGCCTCCGAACTCGGAACGGGGTGTCATCAGGTCGCTGGCCATGTCTGCCTCGGGTCATGCAGTCCGTGGGGATGTTTCGTGGGTGAGTTAGACTTCCGAAGTCTCCTGAGACTTCGGAAGTCTGGGCGGGCCACTCAAGAGAAGATCGATGTCGCATCAAACCCCGACTTGAGTTCGCGAGCGGCGAACAGTTTCGGATTGACCTCGATGCCGCGTGCCGCAATGCGGCGGACGCACTGTGGTTCGTACCCAGTCGCATAGAACGAACCGAGCATGCGGCCCGCTCCGTCCATACCGGCCATGCGGTAGACGAAGATGTCTTCGACATCGAATTCACCGTTCGTCACCCCGGTCAATTCAGAGATGCGAATCACCTTGCGCTCCCCGTTGGGAAGCCGTGCGACATGCAGGAAGATCTGGATCGCGGAAGCGATGTACTGCCGAGCCACACGAGTCGGAAGTTCCGCTCCCGACAGGGCAATCATCAACTCCAGACGTTGCAGGGCGTCACGGGTATCGTTGGCGTGGACGGTACTCATCGAGCCATCATGGCCGGTGTTCATGGCTTGCAGCATGTCGAGGACTTCGCCCCCGCGGGCTTCGCCGACGATGATGCGGTCAGGCCGCATGCGTAGTGAGTTTCGCAGCAGGTCACGCGGGGAGACCGCCCCCTTGCCTTCCACGTTCGACACCCGAGTTTCCAGCCCCACCACGTCCGCCTGTTGCAGTTGTAGTTCGGCAGTTTCCTCAATCGTGACCACGCGTTCCGAGGCGGGAATGAACCGGCTCAGATTATTGAGCATCGTCGTTTTGCCAGCACCCGTTCCCCCGGACAGCAGTACGTTCATGCGACCGCGAACACACTGGATGAGAAACTCCGCCATCTCCGGGGCCAGGGTGCCCATGCGGACCATGTCTTCGAACTGAAGTATCTTCGTCTTGAACCGGCGAATCGACAGGGTGGGGCCTCGCAGTGCCAGCGGAGGGATCACCGCGTGCAGTCGCGACCCATCCGGCAACTTGGCATCGACCATCGGCGAAGTTTCATCGACTCGCCGACCCGCCTGGCCGACCAACCGCTGAATGAAGTGCAACAGGTGAGCATCATCCGCGAACTTGACATCGGTCCGCTCCAACAGACCGTTGCGCTCGACGAATACGGTGTCGTGTCCGTTGACCAGCACGTCGCTGATCTCGGGATCGTCCATTAACTCTTGAATGGGACCGAACCCATAAATCTCGTCCATCAGCTCCTGGACCATCAGGTCGCGATCGCGGCCCGCCAAGTTGGCTTCGGGACGGGCACACAAGTGCGTCGCCAATCCCTTGAGTTGCTTGCGGAATTCGTCTTCGCCCAGTTCGCCCGACTTCGACATGTCAATCGAATCGACGATCTGGCGGTGCAGCTTGGTTTTGAGCTGTTGGAAGGTTCGACGGTTATCGACGCCCATGGCAGGTGGTCCTGTCAAACGGTCTGAGGAAGTCCCCGGTGCGAGTCGGTGAAGACTCGGGCCGCCACTGAGTTAGTGGCTGAGGAACAGTTTGTAGATGTATGGGTTGGTCTTCTCGGGACTTCCGCCGCTCATCCAAGCGGCGTCGTGTGTTTCGAGAAGGGCAGTGCGAGTCGCGATCACGGCGGGTTGCGCGGTGATGTGCAACTTCTGTCCGCCGGCGTCTTCGATGGCCAGGAGACGAATCCCGACCAGATTGACGATGGCAGCGTGACCGAGTGTGTTCGACGTGGTCTTGTGGTCGGCATACAGTCCGCAAATGCGAGTCTGACCGATCAGCTTGACGAGTTCGTCATGGGCGGGTCCGACCAAGCTGGCGTCAGTGTCCAGCGTCTGCGGTCCTTGATCCGTGCGGAACTCTTCACCAAAGGACTTCAGGTGTTCGACGGTCCAGCCGGTCTGGACTTGCTGGGCCACCTTGCGCTCGTGCAGTCCGTTGCCGATATCAATCGTCAGAAGATTGACTTGACCGGCGTCCTCTTCATTGGCACTGGGTGACTCCGTATGCAGCAGAATCTCGGGTATTCCGTCGGGACCAGTTGTGACCTCACCTGTGGCAGAGTCGTAGCCGTAACGATCGAGTCCGAGCCGCATTTCAATCTGACGTTGCCAGGTGTCGTGGCGGCGCGGATCGATGTGGAAATGGA
>JANOKO010000004.1:0-7785 GCA_031419335.1 Planctomycetota bacterium | reverse complement strand
GACTTCCAACGGGTGCTGGAGTCGGGCCTTGGAGGCGGGTCCGTCGATGTCACCAAATTCGAATAGCGATCGCCCACGAGCCAGATCGTGGGGTCCGACGACTGTGGTCACTTCGCCCTGGGCTCCGGGGGTCACGCGACGCACGGCGGAGCCTTCGCTGTCGACATGGTACAACGCCTTGCCATCGGTGGTGATCCCGGATGGTTGAGCCAGGGCCGCGTTCTCCAGCGTGTCGTCCAGGATGTCTTCTCGCCCTGTTCCCGCAAAGACCTGGATCGTGTCCGTTCCCGGTATGTGCGACCACAATTGATGCGGTCCTGCCATGCAAATGTAGAGTACCCCATCCAAGGATTGGAGTGCCCACGGGCTGTTGAGTGCTGTGGTGGTCGTGGGTTGCGGCCCATCGGAAACCGTCAACCGACCGTGCGATTGCACTCCAGTCCCAGCCACTGTGGTCACGGTTTTGGCTTTGAGGTTCACCGCTCGCAGCAGGTGATTCTCGGTGTCAGCCACATAGAGTACGTCTCCGACCAGAGCCATCCCCTGGGGGTGATCGAACTCGGCTTCATTGTAGCCTCCATCCTGGCGACCGATCGCTCCGGTCCCAATCGTTTCGATCAGCTTCCCCGTCAGCGAACTCACCACCAGCCGGTTGTGATTGCTGTCTGAAACGAACAAGCGCTGACCCGCCAAATCCGCCAGCACCTTGCCGGGGTAACGCAGCGGAGTGGGGGCTTGCTTCTCACGCTCCAGATGAAACGAGACCGGTGTCTCGTCCAGTGTCCCTTTCGCACGGTGGTAGACGATCATTTTGGAGATCACCATATCGAATAACTCGCGGTTTCCTTCCCCTGGCTGTTGCCCGACGAAGTTCCCCTCGGGATCGATAATCATCAGCGTGGGCCAACTGCTGAAGTTGAATTTGCGACCGATCACGCCGTCGCTGTCGTTCACCACTGGGTGCTCGATCTCGTAACGGAGGATCGCCTCGCGGATGTTGGCGCTGTCCTGCTCATTGTCGAACTTGGGGTGATGCACGCCGATCACAACCAGTTGATTCGGGTATTTCTGCTCCAGAAACTTGAGGTCCGGAAGAATGTGCATGCAGTTGATGCAGCAATAGGTCCAGAAGTCGAGGACCACCACCTTGCCCCGCAACTCCTTCAGCGAGATTTCGCCACTCGTATTGAGCCATTCGGTCCCGCCCTCCAAGCTGGGGGCTGCGAACCGTCCCGGGAAAGGATTCTCGCCAGCATTCATGGGTGACACCTTCTCGGGGGTCTCTTTGTCTTGAGCCTGTACCAGAGACGGCCCGATCTGAACGATCAGCCCAGCCAGGCAAGTGACCACGACCAGCCCGCGTACCCACCAGCTTGCGAGAGGAAAACTCATGGAATGCGATCTCCGGAAGCCGTCCGTTCACAGCCTGACCCGTCCGATCCATCACGGAGGTCGGCTGTGCGTGACCGATCATAGAGTTCTGGTAGGCCGACGCCAACCGGAAGGGGAGTGGTCTCTGCTCGGCTGGCCAGCTTTGGGGCTGGGAATAGGGCCGTACTCACCGCATCAATTGTGTGCGAATCTCTGAACCGGAATCACCAGCTCAGTCGGGATGTGACCTGTTCCGGGGTCGCAGAATTCGTCAGACTTCTGAGGAGCATTAGAAGCCAGAGGTCTGAGGTCTGACGACTTCTACCATATTGAGAGGGATCATCCGCTGCCCACGCTCGGCATTTTCGCGAAACGCCCCGTGCCAGGGGCTGTCAAAACCCGGCTCGCCGTAGCGAGGGGGACTGAGGCAGCAGCGAGGTTCTATGAGGTGAGCCTGCGCACGCTGCTGGCTCGGCTGTGCAATGTCGACCTGCGGCGGGTGATCGCCCACACCGGGGATAGCCAGGCGGACTTCGCATGGTTCCAACAGTTCGCGGGCTATGAACTGTGGTCGCAACCTCCGGGCGACCTTGGACAAAAGCTGACCGCATGGTTCGAGTTCGCTTGTGCCACCGATGACCGTGTTCTGGTGATCGGCTCCGACAGCCCGACACTCCCGATCGAGTTGCTCCTGAACGCGATCACCGCACTCGACACCGCGGATTGCGTGATCGGACCAGCCGTGGACGGGGGGTACTATTTGCTGGGCCTCCGTCGACCGGTGCCTCAATTGTTCGAGCGGATTTCCTGGAGCAGCCCGCTCGTTCTGGCACAGACTCTGGCTCGTGCCGTCGAGCAGGGGCTGCATGTGTCGCGACTTCCTCATTGGAATGATGTCGATGATTTGGCCGACCTGCGCGTGCTGAATGAACAATTGGCGAACGGTCTGACCGATCCCGTGTGGAAGTCGTTACGGATCGAAGTGGCCCGATTGTGCAGCCGGTCCAGTGATGCGCAGGAGTTCTTGTAGCCACCCTCGAGATTCAGGTGTCTGTGCCTGGCTGTTCCAGTGGGACACTCCGCTGGTATGAATTCTTCTCGAAAGATAACTTGCGTCTGCGTTCTTTCGATGGACCTGTTCTCCGCAAGCTCAATCCACTCATTCCAGGTTCCCCCGCAGCATGATTTGTGTCAGTTTGGGTCGTACCCGACATTCCATGATGACCGCCGAACACCAAGCCCTCGCCCAGCGTGGAGCTGAACTGGTGGAGTTGCGGCTGGACTGGCTCTCGAAACCGCCCGACCTCAACCGGTTATTGACCGCACGCCCGACCGCAGTGGTCGTGACCTGTCGCCGACCGGTGGACGGGGGCCGATCCAAAATGACCGAAGACCAGCGGATGACGCTGCTGCGGCACGCGATCGCGGCGGGCGTAGAATATGTCGACCTCGAAGATGATGTGGCGACCAAGATTCGACGTTATGGCAAGACCCAGCGGATCGTCAGCTTCCACGACTTCAACGGCACTCCCGACTCGTTGGAGGAGCGGTACGCCCAGATGTGTACCCTGGATGCCGACATCATCAAGATCGTCACGATGGCCCAGTCGCCACAGGACAACATCCGCCTGCTGAAGCTCGTCAAGGACGCCCGCATCCCGACCATTGCCTTCTGCATGGGGGAGTTCGGGTTGGTGAGCCGCGTGCTGTGCGGCAAGTATGGGGCTCCGTTCACCTATGCCACGTTCAGCTCCGATCGCGTCCTGGCCCCCGGCCAACTCTCCTTTGATGAGATGAAGAACCTGTACCGGTTCGACCAGATCAACGCCGAGACTCAGGTGTACGGCGTTCTCGGCGACCCGATTGCCCAGAGCTATAGCCCTCGGATTCACAACGCGGCCTTCCGAGCGGATGGCCTTAACGCGGTCTACCTGCCGATGCGGGTGCCCGCCGAGGAACTTGACGAGACACTACGGACCTACTCGTGGCTCGATGTGCGGGGTTACAGCGTGACGATTCCGCATAAGGAGCGGGCGCTGCACTTGGCGAATTTTCGTGACGACATTGTCGATGACATCGGAGCGGCGAACACACTGTTCCGCGACAACCGCAACAACTGGTACGCCGCCAACACCGATTTCGACGCCGCTTTGTCGAGCATTAAAATGGGCCTGGAGTTGAAAGGCGATGTCGAACTCGCCGGGAAGCGCGTGCTGCTGCTCGGGGCCGGGGGGGTCGCCAAAGCCATTGGACAGGGCGTCCTCCGGGCCGGAGCCGCTTTGACGATCACGAACCGCACAAAATCGCGCGGGCAGGAGTTGGCCACCCACTTGGGTTGCCAATTCGTCGCCTGGGAAAATCGCGGCGCTGCCTATCTCGATGTCCTCGTGAACTGTACGCCGATCGGCATGTACCCCAATATGAACGACACTCCCTTCCAGGATCATTGGCTCCGCGAGGGGACGGTCGTGTTCGACACCATCTACAACCCCGAGCAGACCCTGCTGATCAAGCAGGCCAAGGAACGTGGCTGCCATGTGGTCAGCGGATTGGAAATGTTCGTGGCCCAAGCGGCAGCCCAGTACCACTGCTTTACTCGACAAGCCGCGCCGGTCGAGGTCATGCGAGAAGCGCTCCGCCGAGGGATCTCCGCGGTGCGATCCAGCGAGTAGCATCTGACTCGATGCAGGACGCATTGCAGATTCGAGACAACCATGTCCGTCTCCTGGAGAGGCTCCACGTACCATGAGATCGCGATGCAGTAGTTTACGGCTCGTTGGTGTCACACAGATACCCACGCGACAATCCCAAACCCAGAGCCAACACGCCGGCTCCCCCAAATGCGGGAGTGAGGTGCCAACCGCTCGTATATCCGACTCCAAAGTGGACACTGATCGCACACAGATACCCGGCCATACCGGCTCCCGCCAGCATCCACCACAGCCACGGCCTGCTGCGTTCGAATCCCCACAGCACGGGCAGCAGCGTCGCCAACCCACAGCTCAGCAGCATACCGCCGAAGCTCGCGCGGTCATGCGCCACCAGAGGGATAATACGCGGGTTGGCTGATGAGAGAGCATCGACCGTTGTTCCCATATACTCCAAGTCCTCGGTGACGAACACACTCGTGCTGCCAATGGCGACAATCACGAGACCGGCTGTGAAGAGGGCCACAGCGTGGCCGATCAGCAAGAGTTGTCCCCACTGTGCCAGTCTCCAGCGGCGGTCCTCGCGGAGTGTCGGCGTGACGCGATCTTGAAGAGGTGAGAGCGGTGAAGCCATTCCGAACAGTTGGAACTGAAACAAGATCGCAGCCACGAACGCATGGAACGGGTCAAAGTACCCGTACCCGAGAAACGCGAAGAAGCTGAAGAACCCCACGAAGCTCGACGCTTGAATCGTCACTTGTGCCCAGTGCCGCCCGCGTCGCGAGCCATAGATCGACAGCATTGAGTAACAGAGCCCGAGCGAGATCATCGTCCCGGCCAGCGTCACGCGGTCATGACTCATGAAGTCGACCAGCTTGGGATTCACTCCACACAGCTGTTCGCGATTCATCCCGACGAACGCCTCGTCGTACGGGAGCATGACTCGTGTGAGAGCAATGATGAGAGCCAGTACGCCGCCACCGAACAGTGCAACTCCCAACAGGATGGTCCAGATCCAACTCTCCGGGCCTCTTCTTGTGTCGGTCGCGAGCGGAGCGGGAATCGGAAGACGAGAGAGGCACGCCTCGTTGATACGTTTGGAGAGACCGGGTCCAGAAAAAACCAGACCGTCATCGATCAGGACGACATCCGCTCCCGCATCGTAGAGATCGAGAGCGTCTTGCGGATCGATGACGCCTCCACGGGCGATGAGGAGTGCGTCGGGTCCGATTTGAGTTCGAATCTGACGAACGGACTCACAGGGAAGTTCAGGGCGGACTTTAGTATCCAGGTGTCGTCGCCCTATCACTTCGTCTGCATATATTCCCTGAAGCTGGTCGGCTCTCAAGGCGTCGATCACTGTCTGCGGTAAACCATGACCATGATCGGAACAGTGCCGCCAGATCAACGGCTTACCACCCGCTGCATTCTTGATCAGCGGAATCCTCTCGACAAAGTCGCCGCGACCCGCGTCGATGATGATTCCATCGACAGCCGCTGCCAGAACTTCGATGGCACTTAGCCACTCGGAATCGTGGTTGGCCTGGGACCCCAGACGGCCCAGTGGAATCCGCAGCAGCACTGGCGGGGATGTCGACGAGCGTCGAGGCAGATATCTTTTCAGACTGGCGAGACTCACGGCCCACGCGCTGAGACCTGCAATTATGGTCTTCTGTGGGACGTGGAATGTTGCCTTAAGGTCGTCGTGCGTGCCGGTGACATCGAGCGGTCCCACTTCGAGACACGCAAATCCGAACCGTGACATCGCCGCGAGGGCAGTCCCCGCCGGGTCGATGACATGACTCAACCCCACTCGCGATGGGAATATCAACCCGCCCTTTTCCAGCGACAATGCCACATCCGGATGCATGTGCCCCATGAAGTCGATAACGGACTTCCCACCGGGGAGCTTGGCCAGCGTGCCGATCCCGCCCAGCGCGACCGCCCGTGCAAACGACACCGGCAAGCGGAGCAGTAGCGGCTGGAACAGGGTGCGGTAGGACCAGTCGGGCATGGTTCAGGATTTCGTGACAACACAACCCAGTGGCCATATCGACCGCGCTATGGGAACTATTCCGCCAACCCTTTGGCAAATGCTTCCGCGGGGAGATCCTTCCCCGTGATCGCCTTGAACTGCGCGTTGATCTGATCCACGTAGACGGCTTGTGGCTCGATGATGCGGCAGCCGCGCTCGCGCGCTTCGGTGAACAGTGCGTGCTCGCGGGGTGGATCGGACACATCCAACACCGTGTGATTGGCCCGAAAAAGCGAGGGGTTCACGTGGCCCGCGTGCTGTCCGCACTCGATGTTACGATCGGCGAGTACGAGTACGTCAGCCAGTGTGTCGTACAGCTGAGCGAATGGCACCATGCGGCACCCATTGCTTGTGGCAATTTTCTGTGATTCCTTGTCCTTGGGTCCGCAGATGCTGACCATTCCCTTGCGCTGCGAAACGCCATACACCATAGACTGGGCCATCCCCCCGTTGCCGAGTACCAGGACGTTCATGCGTTCCAAGGCTCGCTTGGCATCGCCGCTGTCGAACGAGCCTTCCAGGGCGCGCAGCCCACTCCGCCACAGCGTGTTGTACCCGTGCCAACCGTCATCACGCCGTAAAAGCAAGTCGATGTATTCGCTCTGCGCATCGTGCTTGTCGATATGCTCGGCGAGAGGCAGCAAGCGTTGTCCGTTCCCTTCACTGACAAGAATGGCTTTGATTTTCAGCGCGTCGAGCATCTTCTTGAGCATCTTTACATCGCCCAACTCGATAGGCAGGCACCTCACATTGACGCCGATCTGCTTGAAGGCCGCGTTTAGAATGCGAGTGGTGATCGATTGCGTCTCCCCGAATCCGGCGATCGCGATAAACACGGTTGACTTGTCGATCTCGCGGCAGGCGTAGGTCTCGTCGAGTTCAAACACCGTCGCCTGACCGGGGAAGGCCTCGAGGCCCTGTTCGAGGGCCGCATAGATCCATGGCGACCCGTACTTCTGACCGAGTAGCGAGAACGTGAGGTCCGCCCGCCCCAGTCCCATCCCCACAATCGGCAGTCGACGCTTCTGGCTGACCGCGACCAGCAGTGGCCACGCATCGTCGATCGTGGGCGTCGGCCAGGTGAACTTCACGATATCGGCATGGGCGTTGGCTGCCTCATCAAAGATCGAGTCGATGTCGGACTCGGGATGGTCCATGCGGGTGAAGCTGATGACCCGCTGAGTCTTGCCGTAGCGGGGAATCTTGGGAGCGGTGTCGAGATCGAGTTCAATGTAGGCGGGACCAGCCACGATCGCCTGCCGCAGGAGGGCCATTCGCTCCATCTCCGAACCGTCGAACTTCCCACCATCTTGCTTACGGCGGCAGGAGACTATGATTGGTTTGTCGAACCCGGTGATCAGATCCTTAACGTCTGGTTCCTTGATGAGATGGTCAAGGGCCAACTCCACCACATCGGCGAACCGACACGCATTCAGGATGTCGACCTTGGCCAGCGTCCGCGAAGTCGGGGCAACAGTGATGCAGATCATGAGATTCCGCCTGAGTGGGGGTAAACGGAACTATAAAAAATAATACTATCTTGAAAAACAACTATCAATCAAGCCTTGAAATGAAAAACGATTTATCTAAGTTCTTGATATACTACAAGGAGGATTCAAGTTATAAATGCAACTTTTTCTTGATTTGTTAATTTATGTAAATATACTTGGTTTGGTGTTTTGTAACCAAATCTTTTTCTTGGTCTATTGTTGAGTTTAGTTTCTACTGCTT
>JANOKO010000003.1:0-1411 GCA_031419335.1 Planctomycetota bacterium | reverse complement strand
AAGTTTGCAAAACCGTGGTTCCGTCCAGAGCGTGGCGTGTGGTACGTCACTCTGCTTGGGAGGCAAATCAATCTGGGTTCCGATCGAACAGCTGCGTTCCAAGAGTACGCACGATTGATCTCGGAACCCCAGTCCCGAGAAGTGCGATCGGGATCGCTGGCCGCCATCGTCGACTCGTTTCTTGAATGGGTGCAGCGCCAACGTTCGCCCGACACTTACGAGTGGTATCGCTATCGACTGGAGCGGTTCGTTCGAAAGTTTCAGGACATTCGGGCAGCTGATGTCCGCCCGTTTCAAGTCCAGGAATGGGCGGATGGCTACGAGGTGTCGACGACGACTCGCCGCAACTATCTGCGTTCGGTCAAGCGGTGCTTTTCGTGGGCAACCCTCCAAGGACATCTCGATAAGAACCCAGTGGCCGGATTGGAACTGCCCGCCGGGGACCATCGAGAAGTCGTCATCAGTCCAGAGGAGTTCGAGGCGATTCTGGCTTCCGTTCGGAACACCGAATTGCGGGATCTGCTGGTCGTAACCTGGGACACCGGTTGTCGTCCGCAAGAGTCCCTGCGGGTCGAGGCTCGACATGTCGATCTCGCCAACCAGCGGTGGGTCTTTCCGAAATCGGAAAGCAAGAACAAGAAGCTCAGCCGCGTCGTCTACCTCAGTGACACTGCTGCCGAAATCACGAGAAGACTTGTCGCATTGCATCCCACTGGTCCCATCTTCCGGAACAGTGATGGCGTGCCGTGGACGACTTGTGCCGTGAACTGCGCCTTCCGAATGATCCGCATTCGGATTGGAAAGGATCGAATGCAGCAACGGGGACTGTTGGTGGCTCAGGCCGAAGTAGCCAAATTGATTCCGACACTGAGGCCGAACCGGAGAATCAGAGGGCGAGAGATTCCCAAGACACAAGCAGAGTTGAGAGGAGAAGCAAAAGCCAAGATCGCCGACAAAATGGCGTTGCAGCTCGTACCAAACTGGTCCCTCTACACATTGCGACATTCGTGGGCCACATTCGCATTGCAGAAGAACATCGATCCACTGACGGTCGCGATTTTGCTGGGACACAGTGATCCTTCGATGTTGAGCAAGGTGTATCAGCATGTCGCTCTGAATCCGGTTCACATGCTGGAGCAAGCAAGGAAGGCCGCTCGGTAAGAACTGCCTTTTCGACAAGATCATCAGACGATGTAATCACAGTCGAATGTGTTTGAGACTTTGGCGTGGCAGCTTGGGCTGGGGGGAACTCGGCACAAGCTGTTCGCGTTTGGTTTCGTTGAGGTACGCGTTGATCTGTTCTTCGCTGACTCGAACACCGGGGCAGCGGTGGTGCGGGAGTCGGCCGGATTCGATGAGGCTGTAGACGGTGGAGGCGGAGCAGTTGAGACGCTGAGCGACTTCCTGAACT
>JANOKO010000002.1:0-4815 GCA_031419335.1 Planctomycetota bacterium | reverse complement strand
GCACTCTCGCGGTCGATCGCCAATGCGGCCTCCGTCATCAAGGGCCGTGTACTGCTGAACCTCAACAGGCACGCCGAGGCAGGGGTTGCGGCTGCAAACTGGGGTTGAGTTGCAGAGTCGGTTTGACCTGCGGTGCGGGGCGCAGGGTGTCTACGGCTGCGGGGCGAGCTGGGTTGTACTCGAACCGCGTGGGGTCCGGAACCAGCACATTGCCCAAGCGATCTCGCCCCTGATTCGTGCTGACTTGAGTGGCCGGTGTGGTGAAGCTACCTGGCTGCACCAGGCGAGCCGAAGGGTCATTGGTGGTCGGCACGGTCGTGCCGCGTCCGGGGACTGTGCTGAGCTTGGGATCGATCGACCAGGCGGTTTGAGCCACCAGGGTCAGTGTGGCTGCGATCGTCAGCCCCTTCAAAAAACTCCGCGTCATGGGAGGACTCCTTCCAGGAATGTGTGTATGAGAGCGAGTGAATCTGGGCGGTCCCCATCGACTGGATGGAGAGAAATCCGCCTGTCGATCACAGTCAGCGGACAGGCGTGAGGATCAGTTCAAAGTGTTCAAACCGACCGCACTGAGTGCCGTCTTGGCGGGGTTGGCCGAGATCGGATGGAAGCCCGCTTTGACAACATCTTCCTGCCCCGAAAGGCTAAACACATACCGCAGGAACTCTCGTTCCGCATCGGGAAGATCCTTGTCCGGCGCGTGGTCAACGACAAACTGCAGGGGACGGACCAGGGGATAAGTCCCGTGTTCGTCAGCCAGCGAATCGATGGCGTACGCGGGTTCACCGGCCTTCCAGGAGATCGCCACCGGCTTGATCCCGGAAATCTGGTACATCTCGCCCGAGAATCCGATCGCGCTTGGATCGGTCTTGATCGCCTTCACGAGAGAGATGTTATCCTTTTCCTCGGTCATCCCCGCACGGAACTCGCCGCCCTGCAGAATCAAGGACTGGAAGAACACCTGCGATCCGGTTGTCGCTGAGCGGCCGCGCAACGAAATGGCCTGTGCTGACAACTCACCGTTCAGCCCCGCGGCTCCCCAGGTCGTGATTTCCTTGGTTTCGCCCCGCTTCAGGCTCTTCGAAAAGATTGCGTCCAACTGAGCCAGGGTCAGGCTCTGAATTGGGTTATTCTCGTGGACATAGACCCCGATGCGTTCGAGTGACGGGACAAGCAGCTTCGGTTCGTAGCCCTTCTTCGCTTTGAATGCCGTGATTTCTTCGGGAGTCGCTTCTCGGCTCAGCATGCCGATGGTGGCTTCGCCGTTCATGACCGAGGGGACCGCATTGGTGGCCCCCTTCACAACGATCTTGATTTGGACATCCGGGTAAAACTCTTTGAATTGATCGACCCACAACGCCGCCACTTGCGACATCGTGTCGGATCCGACCAGGACGATCTCACCCTGCAGGGCATTGATCGGACGATAAGTCGGCAATTGCGGATCCAAGTGATCTTCCGCCATCGCCGAGGCACCCGCTGCCACTAAGGCCCAGGCCATCATGGAACGCAACACAGTTTTCAGCATGTTTCCCTCCCTGAATTGCGGCTGCGATAGCCTCTTCAGCTGAACCGCCCCCGCGTGATCTCCGTCCACATCGTCTGGCCTGTGCGCTCCAGTCGTTATCCCCGGACGCTACGCAGTGGGTTCGCACCGGACCACCTCGACAAGGAGGGGCTAAGGAACGAGTCCACCGACCAGCGCGCGGAGTATACGGCAGTTTTTGCCGATGACTCAATAGGAGTTATGTCAGATCGCGTGAGTTACTGAGAGACGCCAAATTCGGCACACGTTGGAGGTTCGACTCGGTCACTACTGCGTAAGTTTTTCCAGGACGTTTCGCGTAACCCGCTCTGTGACGGCATCTCCGCCGCGCAGTCCGTGTGCCCAGTCGGTCGAGCCGCAGGTGAAGACCGTTCCCCCACGGGTGTAGACCCCCAGGCAGGCCGCCCCGATGCGTCCGCGTTCCCACTGATCGTACCACTCGCAGTCGCCCGCCTCCCACTTCGCGGGGCAGGTCGCCAAGACCTCGAACGTCTCCGGCGTTCCATCGCGGTGGGTCGGGAACGGAAGCCCCTCCTTCCAGGTCAGCTCGCACCCATCGCACTCGTAACCGACGATGGTGTGCATCGCCCCGAACTCATCGTCTCGCTTGAGTTCAGTCCCGGCGAAGAGCCAGTGCTCGGGGCGATGAACTTTGAAAGCCCCCTTGCCGTCCATGAATTGCCCGTGGCTCAAATGATATCCACCGAACAGGAACCCCACGCCCGTCAGCGTGTTCTCGGGGCGCTTCACCAAATGGTGGCTCCATGTGGTGCTCAGCGTCTTCAAGTCATCGGTCTTAAAGACCGGATCGGTGTTGAAGGCTTGCTTCCAACAGGTGAGCGCTTGCCCCTGCTCCTCGGGCCGGACCTGCCAGCAACAGGTGTTTCCGCTGAAGAACGCCACGTTTCCGCCCGCCCCGATGTAGGCTTCCAACTGGTCCCGCATCCCGCCGGACCAGTACTCATCATGGCCGATACTCAGAACCAACTTGTAGTTCTTCAGCATCTCCGGACGCTGCTCCAGATCGAGGTTCGTCGCGAAGTCGAGCACAAAGCCGTTCTTTTCGGCCCACTGTACGAAGGGGTATTCCCAGTTGCCGTACTGGCTCGACTGCGGACGTTGGAACGAGACGCGGTTCCCCTGCACATTGGCCCGGCCGTGGTAGGCGTACAGGCTCCCCCCGCCCCAATTCGTGTAGGCGTTGTAAGTGTTCGTCGAGAGCTGCAACAGAACCTTCGAGTTCTTCCCCGGTTCCGCCGGTCGCACGATAAAGAACGTCTCAGCCTCGGCGGTGCGGCGATTGCGAACGACGAACTTCCCGCCGCCATCGGCCACGCGGAACGTCACCTGGTAGTACCCCGACCCCCAGTCGGCAGGCACCGCCAGATTGTAACTGATCGGCCAATTGCAGCCGTGCGAACTGGCGTGTTCGGGGATCGGGTGAAACCCTCCGCCTGGGATCTTGGCCTGCTGGAAGACGACCTTCCGCTCCGCTCCCAGACGAGCGATCTCGATGCTGTACTCGGCGGCTGTGGTTGAGGTATGGAGGGCGAGTTCCTCACCGGGAGCGAGGCTTTGCCGATCGGGATAGCCCTCGATTGAGAGACCGGGAGGAAGATCGTTGTCCGCCTTCGCGGGATGTGATAATCCTATGACCACGCACCAAACCGCGAGGATCACAGCGAGAAACGGTTGACGGGGCACGGCAGACTCCGAAGTCAGTGAGTGGACTGAATCCTCCGCTCCCAGCACTCGTCGTGCAGCCGGTGAGAGACAGAGTCCGGGAACGGGGACGCACGGGATCAGCGTGAATTCACGGGGGCAGTGGTTACTGCTCTTTGATCAGTGACGGTTCGCCGACAGGCTCGGCGGCTTGCGGTGCCGCTGTGGGGGCAGTCGTGCGGTAGAGCGGTAAGTAGCGATAGTAGACTTCCAACGTCAGAGTCGCAAAGGCTGTCGAATAAATCCGACCTCCGTATCCGCCCCACTGGTCACGAGGATCCCAGCTTCCCGCGTTCTCCCCGCTGGTCACTTGCTCTGAGATCAAGAGATCGCGGAGCGGGACATTCCAGCGGTCCCACTCCTCGCCTCCATACTGATACATCGCCAAGGTGCTGTAGTACCAGGTATAGAGGTTCATGGAGAGCCTGTTCGGCGGATTGGCCAACATGAAGCTGACCGCCTCGGCACAGGAAGGATGCTCCCGAGCCTGCCCCAGCATCTGTTTGCAGAACAGCGATTCCGCAGTCATTGCGACGGTGGGGCGTTCGTTGGCTCGATACCCCGCCAGCCCACCGACCTTGCCGAGCCCGCGCTGTTGCAGGAACACAATCATCCGCTGACGAGTGGCCAAGGGAATCTCGATCCCCGCCGCTTGGGCACTCTTGAGGGCCATCAATTGCCAGCCGAAGATGCTCATATCACCGCCCCCCTGTTGGCCACGCTTGTAGCGCCAGCCACCATCTTCCAGTTGGCAGAGCAGCGTAAACCGCACCGCTTTTTGGAGCGGTTCCAAGAGGAACTCCGCTCGCGCTGGATCTTTGGTCATGGCGTAGGCTTCGGCGATGGCGAACGTGGCAATCGCATGGGAGTACATCCCGGCGATTTCAGCGGCGTTACCGCCCAGGTAGCCATCGACACCTTGGGAGTTTTTGCCTTGTTGATAGACCAGCCAGCGCAAAGCTCGGGTCACGTTTTCGGAATAGTCACCCTCTTCCAATGTGTTTTGCTTGCCGAGGAAAGCCAAGATGGAGAGCGCTGTCAATCCGGTGTCCGCGTCGCGACCGGCGAACTCGCGATTGATGCCTCCCTCGACATCGACCTTTCCGGCCCCGTAGGCATCGCCATCCCAATGCCCCTCGACATCTTGGGTGCTGGCCAGCCATTTCAGCGCGAGATCGACTGCAGCTTCGGACTCCTGAGTCCCGCCAAACTGTCCCAAGGCATGTTCACGCAACTCTTTGGACCGCAACTGGTATTGTGCCGGAGTCGAGTTGGCGAACGGAACGGGAGAGAGGCCCTGCGGTCGCATCAAGCCAGGGAATGCTTCCTGCCCGACATCGCCCTGCTCTGGGGAAAGTCCCGCAAAGGGCTCGGACTCAGCCGGGCTAGTGGGAAGGGGACGCGCTGCCGGGCGTTCGATCTTCGCCAGCCCCTCCGGACTTCGAGGAAATGGGCGAGGTGTGGACCGATTCGGCCGGACATTGGGAGAAGCCGATTGCGGAGTCAGCGACTCGGCAGGCGGAGTCGACTCTCTCGTGGTATCAGTC
>JANOKO010000001.1:0-7537 GCA_031419335.1 Planctomycetota bacterium | reverse complement strand
GCCCGTCCCACGCTCGCGGTCAGCCCACGACCTGTTCATCGGTTTCGGGGACAGCATCGCTGTCGGGATCGAACCACTCATCCTTGAAGACGATTCGCTTCTGCTTCTCCATGGCCAGATTTGCGGTCAGGGCCATAATGGCGTCGGCCATCGCGACCGTGCCGGGACAGCGCAGTCCACCCTCGCTGGCGGGGAGCATCTTGCCGTCCTTGTAATAGGACGGGCCGTAGTTGCGGATCGCGTAGGCGAAGTGTTCCATCTCTTCGGTATAGCCCCGGCTGATGTTGGTCGACCAGTCGCTGCCGCCGGATGACTTGGCCGGTCCGGAATTGGTCTCATAGGCACTCAGCACCGGTCCACCAGAGACCGCACTATTCACCACCCACAGCCGCTGATCCGGCCCGCCGCCATCGCTGCCTTTGCCCTCTTCCTTGTAGAGCATCGCTTCCTTCTCGGTCTTGACGATCATCGTGCCCCGGCTACCGAAGACAGTCTCACCGTAGGGTTCGAACTTGTTCGTGCTGATCGAGGAGTAGGTGACGATTGCGAGGTCATTCGGAGCCTGGGCGTGGTTCCGACCGGGGAACTCATAGGTCACATAGACATGGTCGTTGATCTGGCGGTCATCCAACTGCTTGTCCTTGGAACCGACCCCCGGCACGCCGTAGAAGTTCTTCCCGCCAAAGCCCTGCACGGCCAGCGTGTGGACTTTGCCCAGGAAGATGCTGCAAGCGTCCATCTGGTGGCTGCCGAGTTCGGCCATCAACCCGCCGCCAGTCGTGTTGTACAGCTTCCAGTCGATCAACTGTTCCGGTGAGATGTAGCCGAACTCCTTCAGGTCGATTTTCGACAGAGCTGCGATGTCGGCTTTGGCCTTGGTATCGGTCGACTTTCGCCACTGATCGGAGTTCGGGAAGCTGTTGTTGCGGTGCCACTGAGCCCGGATGTGCTTGATGTCTCCCAACAGTCCGCTGCGGACGAGGTTGGCCGAGTTGTCGTAGAGCACGCTGTAGTGCCGCTGGTGCCCGACCGTCAGCACGAGGTTCCTGTCGCGGGCCAAGCGGATCAGCGACTTGCACTGGGTGATTGTGCGGGCCATGAGCTTCTCGCTCAGCACATGCAGCCCAGCTTCGAGGCAAGCTTTGGCCACCGGCTCATGCTGACTAAGCGGAACCGCGATGATGACCGCCTCCAGCCCGAGTTCGTCCTTGGCGGCGAGCAGAGCCTTGTGTGAGTCGTACAGTTTGACTTTGCCCGCAGCAGCTGCGCCGAGCTTCCGCACCAGACCGATACGGTCGTCGTTGCCATCCCCTTCGAAGGCCCGAGTGCGGTTCATCGGACGCAGGTCGGCAATGGCGACCACCTCCATGTACGCAGGCGGATGCTGGGACATGAGGATGTTCCCCTCATCCCCGGTGCCGATGAATGCGACCTTGACCGGGGCCCCCTTGAGTTCCTGATAGCCGAAGTACATCGCCCCCAGGCCAGTCGCTCCGGCTGCGACGCCCTTCAGCAGGTCGCGGCGGGTCAGGCCCACTGCGTCCGAAAAACTCTGCTTCCCAATTGTCTGTTGTTCGGGGGTCAGGTTCATCGCCAGCGCTCCGGAGTCTCAAGATGCACCCGTTGTGCCCGCTCCATCGAGGGACTCGCGCAGTGCTGACCATTCGAGCCCCCGATTGTAGAGGGGATTCCGTCATTTTGCAGCCAGCGGGGATTCACTTTCAAGCCCTTCGGCACCCTCCAGCGTAACTTCCCCCCGAATCGCAAATGTTCGGAGAACACGACCGATCAGGAAAGCCAGCATAACCTCACGGGGGAGTCGTCCCAGCAATGGGGATTTTCAGCATCAATTCCAATGTCTATGGCGAGAGATGCCGATGGAAGCAATGCCAGACCTCAAACATCATCAATGATTGCTGATGTCAATCACTCCACAGGGGACTTCGAGGGCAGGCGATCTTGGGAAGACTGAAACGGACGTAGGGATCATACCCCACTTCCTTTCCAGAACTGGTTCGCTGAGCAGGATTACCAATTGAGTGTCATCACGATTCGCCGTACCATGTATGGTCCCAGTTGCGGGAGGCCTTGTCCTCAGCCAACTGGCATGAGGAAGGACTCCTCACCTGTGCCTGTCCGGAGATTGATCTCCGGTGGGATTGCTCCGAGCGGCTCCATCGCGTGAGCCGTCGCGGCCTGCAAGCACGGGTTTGACTGGAAGTCCACGACTCTGCAGAGGGCATGAGGCTCTCTGCTTCCTCCCAACGCCCCATTCAGCGCTGCGGTCAGGCCTGATTGGGCTCGTTGAGTTTTCCGGCGAAGCGGTACGTCACCGTGCCCCTGATTTTACGCTGAAATTCATCACAGCTTTGCAAAGTTCGTTCGACGGTCCAATCTGGAGAGTGTTCAATGGGTCATCTACTGCTGACTGGTGCCACGGGTTTGCTCGGGCGCTATCTGATGCGGGATTTGATGGAAAAGGGGATCAAGCTCGCTGTCCTCGTCCGTCCCAGCCGTCGCAAAACTCCCGAACTCCGCATCGAAGCGGCCATGCGTTACTGGGAGCAACAGCTCGGTCGCAAGCTGCCGCGTCCGGTGGTCTTGGCGGGGGATATCTCGCTGCCGGACTTCGGACTCAGCCCGGCGCAGATCAAGTGGGCGGCAGAGAACTGCACCGGGATGCTGCACAACGCGGCGAGCCTGTCGTTTGTGACGACCGGTCGTGATGCCGAGCCGTGGCGGTCGAATGTGGGCGGCACTCAGAATGCCATCGAGTTCTGTCGCCAAGCAGGCATTCGCAAGTTCTTCCACGTCTCCACAGCCTATGTGGCCGGGAAGCGATTGGGCCGTGCTTACGAGAACGAACTCAACGTCGGCCAGGAGTTCGGCAACTGCTATGAAGAGAGTAAGGTCGAGGCCGAACAGTTAGTCCATGACGCGAAGGATTTCGATTCAGTGACGTTCTTCCGTCCCGGGATCATCATCGGCGATAGCGTGACAGGGATGACGACCACCTATCACAACTTCTACGTGGCCGTGAACCTTGCCAAGTCGTTGTCGGATCATAAGACCGAGAAGGACGAAACCGGGCTAGCCGTCGCCAATCAAGTCCACTTCAACATGAACGGCAATGAACGAAAACACCTCGTGCCGGTCGACTGGGTGTCGGCCGTCATGGCGCATATTGTCAGCGAGCCTCAACATCACGGGAAGACGTACCACCTCACCCCGCGTGTGCCGATCACCATGCGGCTGATCCGAGATGTTCTCGAAGCAGAGGTCGGATTCTACGGCGTCGAGTTTTACGGAGCCGGTGACCGACGGCTGGACTCGTCCGAGAACGAAGACCTCTTTTTCGAGCACATGGAGGTCTACAACTCATACTGGCGTGAAGATCCACAGTTCGACACCACCAACACCCAGTTGGCAGCCCCACACCTGCCGTGCCCGATCGTCGACCGAACCATGCTGCGGCATTTGACCCGCGTGGCGATCGCCAATAAGTTCAGTTGGAAAGACCCCGTGGTCGATGCCATGCCCGCGACGGCTGGTGTCTGATTGGCTCTCTGGATATTTGTGGCTTCAAATCTCAGGGGTTGCCACCCCTGGGTATTTTACTGGCACAACGGCAACAGCGTGCGTAGGCCAACAAACCCCATGTGTTTGGGTGCGGGCCAAGCTGCGACCCGGGTATCGCATGATCGAGATCCCAGCGGAACTGGACCTCGAACAGGTCGGGCATGACGACGAGTATCTCGCCACACTGCCAAGGTGCCCAAGACTGACCTGCTCAATGACTCCCGCTCGATCATCTCTGTAAACGACAGCCCCGACCTCTTCTTACGCGACCGCCTCAACGACCCAGTTCAACTGCCAGGGCAGCTGCAAGAGCTTACTGCCGCGAGAACTGTCATGCGGCCTCGGTCCGGTGCAGCGTCTGGTTCGGCGGCGGTTTCGGCGTCTGTACCTGATCCTTCGACCTCGTTATCGTCCCGCGCCTGACAACTCGGACAAGCCCTCCGAACTGGGAGGCAAGTCGCGGAATGGGCGAGAGTCCCGAAGTTCGGTCTCACTCCTTCCAGGCCGCGACAATCATCGCATCGTCTTCGCGGGTCAGTGGACGGCGGTCGAAATCGCCGTAGATCTCAAAACGGGCAAATCCGGCGGCACGCAATAGCAGCTCCATTTCGTTTTTGTAAATATAGCGCAGGCTCATCTCGGAACGATGGACTTGCTGCACGCTGCCATCGGCACCCAGCAATTCCAACTCGTTGATGGAATGCTGAACCTGAGCGACGCGGTCGAAACTGCGAGTATCGTACATCCGCATCGGCAGTCCGGTCGACGGATGTGGCATTTCGCCTTCCAGCACGCGCGTGTTCTGTGGCGTGCCGATAATCGCCAGCGATGGGAAGAACGTGTCAAAGGCCAACAGACCGCCGGGCAACAAATGCTGTTTGCATCGCGATAGGCAGCGGATTTGTGCCTCTTGCGTCATGTTGTGGCCGACGGCATTGAAGGGAATCATGACCAGCGCGTAGCGGCGTGGCAGGTCAATGTTGCTCATGTCGGCCTGATGGAGGCGAGGCGAAAGCCCCAACTCCCCAGACTTTTGCCGCAACGTGTCCAGCATCGGGGCATACAGGTCCAGCCCCTCGATGTCGACTCCTGCTTGCAAGCAAGGCAACAGGATCCGTCCCGTACCGCAACAGACATCCAGCACCGGTCCCTTGGCTTCCTTTGCCAGGCCGGTGTAGAAGTCGAACCCGTACGGGATGTCCCGGAGGAGAAGGTCGTAGACCTCGCCGTCGTCAAACGGTGTGGGAAGTTTTTCGGATGATTCATTCATCGCTGATCCTGCCGTAAACCGGGTGCGAAACACGGGGTGTCTCAGAGACTGCTTTGAGCGTTCGGATTGCAAAGCAATAAGAGGTTACGAAGAGTACGCTCGTCTTTCCACCCCCTTGTTCCCGCGTCACCCAGACATCCAAAGCGATGTCCGGCCACCCCGCCCACAGAGTGCCAGGCGGGGTTAACAGTTACGCAAACAGCCGGATGAACCGTGTTTCAGGCCCTTTCCGCCGATCAAAACGACGAATCCGGATACCCCACACACGAAACCGTTGACCTTGTTCGACTTATCGCCGGACAGTTGGAACACGATTTCTGCGTCTCGCCCACATATAGCCAATCGCCCCGATCGCGACGAAGATGTTCATCAACCAAACGAGAAGTGGGGATCTATGGGCTGGAGTCTGAGGCGATTGCGGGGCTGGCACACCGGCGTATTGAGTCAGCAGCCCGTCCAAATTGGTCCGCCCCATCTGACGATACTCTTCGGGATAGTCTCCTTCGACGAGTTTCGACAGATACGTCTTCGCAGTCTCGATGTCCCCCAACCGACGGCTGATCGAAGCCAGGCTAAGAATGTGGCTGGCTGTGTCGGGCGTGTTGGGATACATCTCGACGATCTGTTTTCTGATCTCCACTGATTCTCTGAAATTGTCACAGAACTCTTCGATGACCGCCAAGTTTCCCATGAATCGTTGTGACTTCCCGAAATCTCCGGTTCGTTCGCTGGCCAACCAGTGCATCCCCTTCAGGAAAGGTTGCCGCTTTCCCGGCCCCATGTCTGAAATAGAGGCCAAGGTCTCCAGCGCTTCAAATGTGGCTTGGCATGGGCGACGCGTAGCCGCACTGATGCCGAGATCCACCGCTTGATCGCAGTCTCCCAACTGAATCATCGCCACGCCCGCTCGCTTCGTGAGACTGGCGAAATCCTGGTCGGATCCATCGGGATCGTCTCGGAATTCGAGCGCCTTATCTCGCATGGCATTGTGATCTCCTTTCTCCTGCAGGATGTCGAGAAAGAAATCACGGGAAACTCCCCCGACCCCCGTTCCATCCTCCGACCCTCCCGCTTTTTCGAGATAAATCAGGGCGTTGTCCGAATCGCCCGTGTCTTTATAGATTTGTCCGATCGACAGATAGACCCGTCGGCGGATGCGTTCACTTTGGAATTTCTCGACGTTGTCCAGGAGGATCTGTTGGCCTTTACGGATCTGCTCAGCGGGGGGGAGAGCTTCGACTTGCTTACGCACACTCTGCATCAATTCCTGGTCGGCCAGCTCCAGAGGGTCAATCGGCTCGGGGGATAATTGAGGAGGATCGCCCGCCCCTGCCAGCGGAGAGAACACTACGATCAACAGCAGACAGACGCAGCAAAGTCGGAACACTGGCAATCTCCCGTAAAGCTTCAAAATGCAGAGGGATTCAGCGGCTCCTGCTTTTTGGAGCAAGTCGCTAGAGAATCAGATCCCAACAACACAGTACGAACTCAGCCAGGTAGGTCAGGTTTCACCTGATCGCTCAGGCACAGCCTGACCTACCTCGCTACCTCGCTCAATTGCCGCAATAAGTGGCCATAGTCTTGAGTGCAGCATCGTACGGTTGCGGGAACACATCGGTTGCAAATTTGAGGTCTGGTGAAGGCCAACTGAGAAGCACACCGAGTTTCCTCGTGTTGCTGTTGCACGCGACACAGTCGTCGAAGTTGAAGTAGTAATACTGTGAGGTTGATCCATAGGTCGACCAAGCTTTGGCAATCCGCTGCTTGATTACGACTTGTCGATATGACCAGCGCATGAAACCTTTCATCGGGACGAGGCAGCATCCACTGGTCGTACAGCAATTGTTCACACTCACTGAGGTGGTGAGGTTCTGACTGTAACCAGCCAGGAAGGTAAATCCGAACCAACTCCATTCACCACTTTGGAGGACGAAGGAGTATTCTTCGGAGGATTCCATAGTCACCGTCGAGCAAAACGGAAGACTCGTTTCCACTGGATGGCAAGGCGTCGCCCCTTTGTCGCCGCGTCCCTCCCGGTATAGTCCGTATTGTATCGGTGTCCCCGTTTCCGCCCAGCGGCACGTTGAACTCCAAGGCCAAATTCCACAGTTCGTACAATCTGCCCCGGTATCACCAGTGAGTCCGACTTCGGCGAAAGCGGATGAACACTCCATCAAGCAGGCGACACACAAGCCAATGTTTAGAAATGCACGCATCTTCATACTCCACAATGTTTGATGGGGTTGACGAAGCTGAGTCGGCCTGCCAGAGACATCATGCCCTGACTTTGCGGCAGATAGGCAGATAGGCAGATAGGCAGATAGGCAGATAGGCAGATAGGCAGATAGGCAGATAGGCAGATAGGCACGAACCAATCCACTGCCTCTAGTTGGTATGGTATCCGAAAATCCATAGAGTGCTATCTACGATTTTCACTGATTTGCCAGAATCTTAAAGATGGATGAGTGCCGATCTGCACTGTAAACCGTTTAAGTTTGCGCCGGGTGGCCCAGGTTGGCCGCTTTGGGCCTACCTGGGTGCCTTGGAGGGTGGCCCGGACGCTGCTTTGAGCGTCTGGGTTGTGGAACAACAAGAGGATACGCGGGGTGGCCCATGTTGCCGCCTTGGGCGGCGGGGTGGCCCAGACATCGCTTTGGATGTCTGGGTTGCAGAGCAACAAGAGGCTTG